>LKUD01000048.1 GCA_001412355.1 Methanoculleus sp. SDB | reverse complement strand
AAAGGAATGTTTTTTCGTCTTTTAATCATCCAATGCATTTCACATGCAGGGCATACGGATCCCTCCCCTCACAAACCGGATTCTGCCGCCTGTGTGATGTGATCCAGAGGTGTGATAATTGTGAAGATAGCCTGTAGTTTATTAATTTTTTTTTGCATTCTCCTCGTGCCCTGTAGTGCAGCGGCGGCAACCGTCACCGTCAATCCCGGCGACAGTATCCAGGCGGCAATCGATGGCGCGAGTGCCGGTGATACCATCGTTGTGAACAGCGGCACATATAGCGAATATTTTACCGTCGACAAGACGCTGACGATGAGCGGCAGCGGCTGGCCGGTTATCGACGAGACCGGGCTCGGCATGCATCACGTCGTTTCTATTTCCGCCGCTAATGTGCATTTCGAAGGATTCGATGTCAGGAACTCGAACGGCTTCTCCGGGATCCACGTGGCTGCTGCAAACGCGGAGATCGTCAACAACCGGATTACAAACGATGCATACGGCATCTACCTTGACAGCGCCTCCGGTGCAACAATCTCCGGCAATGAGGTCACCCATAATCTGGGGGAGGGGTTGTATATCCAGAATTCCGACAACAACCTCATCTCCGGCAATAACGTTAGCAGCAACAACGTGAGTGGGTACGCCATCTATCTGCTAATGTCCGATGGCAACACCATCACGGGCAATACGGTGCTGGACAACCGTGTTGGGATACTGGTCGCTTCTTCAGCGGACAACGTGTTTTCCCAGAACACCATCCGGGCAAACGGTATCGGCTCTTCCGGGATGGGTATCTGGCTCGACTCCGCCCAGAACACCACCTTAAGGCAGAATACCATCGACGGAAACTATGACAACCTGTATCTGGACGGATCCGGCGGAACCACGGCCAACGTGGTGTACCTCAATTCGTTCCTCAACCACATCCATGCCGACGTCGACATATCCGCGTCAACCACGTCGTGGAACAGCCCCTCCCAGCTTGCGTATACCTACCACGGCGCACCGTACACCAGCTTCCTCGGCAATTACTGGGACAGCTACGGCGGCGCGGACACCAACGGCGACGGCGTTGGGGAGGCTGCATTCTCCCTCCCCTCTGCAAACTCCGACCTCTACCCGCTGATCGAGGGGTGGGCGTCCTACACCCTCGGCACGCCGCCGCCGGACAGCACGCCGCCGGGATACGTCACCGGCCTTGCCAACACGACGTACCTGCCGACGTCGATCACGTGGACTTGGACCGATCCCGGTGACGGGGACTTTGCGAAGGTGATGGTGTACCTCGACAACGCCTTCCGTGCCAATGTCACCGCCGGGACGCAGGCCTTTACGGCATCAAGCCTCTCTGCATCGACGGCGTATACCCTCTCGACCCGGACGGTCGACACCCACGAAAACGTGAACGCAACCTGGGTCAACGATACCGCGACGACGGCGGCAGCCGACCTCACCCCGCCCGCCGGCATCACCGGCCTTGCCAACACGACCTATCTTCCCTCCTTAATTACGTGGACGTGGACCGATCCGGGGGACGGCGACTTTGCCCGGGTGATGGTCTACCTCGACGGCGCGTTTTCCGCGAACGTAACGGCAGGCGTGCAGTCCTTTACGGCGCCCGGCCTTACGCCGGATACGCTGCACGCGATCGGCACCCGGACGGTGGATGCCAGCGGCAACGTCAATGCGTCGTGGGTGAACGCAACCGCCCGGACGAGCCCGTTCGATCCCGACCCGCCGCAGTCGGTCTCGGCGTTGCATGCCGCGGCGGCAGGAGGCTCGTCGATCGCGTGGGTGTGGAGTGATCCGCCGGATGCCGACTTCGCGACGGTGAAGGTGTATGTGAACGGAGCATTTAAGGGCAACATAACGAAAGGCACCGAAACCTACGTGGCCCGGAACCTGCGCTCCCTCTCATCATACACCATCGGAACCAGGACCGTCGATACCTCCGGAAACGTCAATGCGTCGTGGGTGAATTGCACGACGAGAACCGACGCGGTGACGGTAAGCGACACCGGCAGCGACAATCCGCTCCCCACGCCGACGGCGGTAACAGGTCTTCCCACGGCGACGCCGGTGATGCTGGATGCCACACCCACTCCGGCGGGCCTTCCCGACCTGTATATCGTGGTTGGGGCAACATCCTATGCCCCCTACAAGGAATGGCACGGCGCCTACTACTTTGAGGACCCTACCGTGCTCGTTATCTCCTACGGCATCATCAACCGGGGCACGGCCGCCTCCAATGCCACCGAGTCATCGGTCTCCATCAATGATGTCGTATTTGACACGGCTCCGGTTCCTCCCCTCGCCCCGGGCGAGTCGGTGACGATTTCCCTGAAAAACTGGACCCCCGATGCGAATAAAAACCGCGTGGTCATTCACAACGATCCCGGGGATCTTGTTCGCGAGAGCGAGGAATTCAACTACCATACCTATAATTGGAACCTCTGTCTCGACGGGAAGCGGAACGGGCAGGAGACCGGGGTCGACTGCGGCGGGGACTACTGCTATCCCTGCAGCCTCTGCGACCCTGCAACCCCGCTCCCGGAACGGTTCGACTGGCGGGATTTCAATTATATGACATGGGTCCGGGACCAGGGATCCTGCGGCGCCTGCTGGGCGTTTGCATCGGTGGGCGCGATGGAGGGCGTGTACAGCAAGGAACAGCGCATTCATGCGATGAATATGCAGCTGAACCTTGCCGAGGCGGACCTGATCCTGTGCAGTGGGGCAGGGAGCTGCGACGGCGGATCGCCGTGGGACGCCTCCGACTATATCCGCGATCACGGCATCGTGAACGAGACCTGTCTCCCGTACGTGGGTGGGATGACGTGCGACGACAAGTGCACCGACAGCTACCTGTGGCGGATCAGCCAGATCCGGGGGGTCGTCAATGACATCGACGAACGCAAACGCGCAGTGGCGTGCCGCGGGCCGCTGCTGGCCTGCGGAAACGGCCACTGCGTGGTCATCGCCGGGTACGACGGCGATACGTGGATCATCAAAAACAGCTGGGGATCCGGCTGGGGTGACCATGGCTATGCGACCGTTCCGTTTGATGAAAGCAACTGGACGGTATCGGTAGCATGGATGGGAGGTGTCTATTATGATGAATAAGGAGTACCACGGGAGCACCCGCCGGGTGCTCTGCGTTGCTTTGTGCGCAATCATCTGTCTGTCGCTCATTCCGGGCGGCGTGTCGGCGATGCGCAATCCCTCGGCCGTCTACTGCGAGGCGATGGGATACGAGTATTCGACTCTATCCGGTGAGAACGGGGAAACAGGTATCTGTACCATGCCCGGCGGTGCCGCCGTCGACGCGTGGGACTTCCTGCTCGGCGAGGAGGCGGCGGAGTACGGGTACTGTGCCCGGCAGGGATATGTCCAGAAAATTGTGCACGGCGATGCCTGCAGGGTGTTCGGGCTGGACACCTGTGCGGTCTGCGTTCGGGATGACGGGAGCGAAGTGGAGGTGAGCGCTTTGATGG
Source organism: Methanoculleus sp. SDB (assembly GCA_001412355.1). Classification (NCBI taxonomy): domain Archaea; kingdom Methanobacteriati; phylum Methanobacteriota; class Methanomicrobia; order Methanomicrobiales; family Methanomicrobiaceae; genus Methanoculleus; species Methanoculleus sp. SDB. The sequence goes on along the minus strand of LKUD01000048.1, from coordinate 46,272 downwards.
ACCTGGATTTCTCGGAACCTGCCTGCAGCAGCGGCGCCTGCGGCCTCGAAGCTGCAGGGACAGATACCGTACCTGGTGAAAATCCGGCCTCCGGTGCAACGCCACAGTCCCCGCTTCCGGTTGGCATCGTCGTAACTGCAGCACTGGTCGCGGGTGCGTTCCGTATCCGGAGGTAACACCATTTTTAACGCGTTAAAGAATAACAGAAAAGACGAAACGCCCCCAACAGGACTCGAACCTGTGACATTCTGGTTAACAGCCAGACACTCTACCAACTGAGTTATGGAGGCAGTCGGATTGCCTACAAATATCGGTTCTGTGCATATTAAAGATTATTGATTCGGGATTATTTTCCGGCCGCCCCGCCCTCCGTTTCGCCGGCTTCGCCGGTCTTCATGGCGGTGAGGAGGGCGATGAGGTCATCGATCTCTCCGTCGAGCCCTGCCAGCAGCGCAATCGCCTCCGGCGTTGCGCGGGCGCCCGCGGGTGTCGCCTGGATGTATCCCTGCTGTTCGAGGACGCGAAGGGAATACCGCACGCGGTGGTACGGGAGGCCGAGCACCTCTGCGAGTTTCATAATGCCGATGGGCTCGTCTTCGACGACCGCACGGACCACCTCCATGTGCCTGCCGATCAGTTCGATCTCAGGTCTGAGTTTCTCGAGCATACCCTAACACTTCCCTCGTTAATTCTGCGCGTGCAGCCATGCCTTCTCTCTCGCATATGCCTTCCTGAAGTAGAGGGATAAGAGGACGGCCGCCCCTCCGAGAACGATAGCCACGGGCAGGTTCAGGTCCGCACCCAGCAGGAAATAGGCGACCACCGCCCCCGCATAGAGAAGCATGATGACATTGAGCAGCATCGTCAGCTTGATGAATTTTACTTTGAACACCTGAGAGGTCGCCGGATCCATCACTCATTCTTCATTTCCGTGATAAAAGTACTTGTGGTTTGACCTTCCCAGTTGTAATGGATGGACGCACTCGACACCGCACTGGAAAGCACGGGCGCATCGGCATTTGTCATGTATGCGTCATCACAGGATGCAAACCTGCGCTATCTCACGGGATTCTCCATAAACGATCCGGTTGTGTATATTAAAAAGCCGGAGGAACGGGGACTCCTCATCGTCCCGCAAATGGAATATGCACGGGCCGCCGCGGAATCCTCGTGTGCGGTCATGAGCCGTGCCGAAGCAGGGTATTTCGAGATCGTGAAAGAAGAACCGGACCGGTGGCGGGCACTCGCGCAGATGATCGCGAATGTTGCCGGCGGGAGCTTTCTGCTCCCTCCCTCATGCCCGTTCGCGCTCGGACAGGCGCTCCAGGCCCACGGTGCCGTGCAGATAGACGCCGGCACGGTCGAGGAGATCCGGGCGGTCAAGCACCCCGCTGAGATCGAGGCGATACGCACAGCACAGCGTGCAGCCGAACAGGCAATGGCGCATGCCGTCGCCCGTATCCGGGATGCCGGTGTTCGGGGCGGAATTCTCGTCGAAAAGGACGGAACGGCGCTCACCTCCGCAACAATCAGGCAGGAGATGCATATCCTGCTCCTGCGGCAGGGCTGCCGGGCGTCTGATACGATCATCTCCTCCGGGGAAGAGACGGCCATGCCGCATCGCCTCGGTGAGGGCCCCCTTGCCGAAGGGCAGCCGGTTGTCATCGATATCTTCCCCCGGGATGAACGGACCGGCTATTATGCCGACATGACGAGAACGGTGGTGAAGGGAGAGCCCACGCCCGAAATCCGGGAGATGTACGATACCGTCTCTGAGGCGCAGGCACTCGCAACAGGGCACATCCGTGCCGGCGTGACCGGGAAAGACGTCCACCAGGCAGTTGTCGACTTTTTCTCCGATCGCGGGTACGAATCGGGTGCGAAAGGATTTGTGCACAGTCTCGGGCATGGTGTCGGCCTTGACATCCATGAACTTCCGGCACTCGGGCCGTCGGGCGGGGAGCTCAAGCCCGGCAATGTCGTAACCGTTGAACCGGGCCTGTATTTCCCCGGCATCGGGGGGGTCAGGCTGGAGGACATCGGAGTCGTGACTGCGGAGGGTTTTGACCGGTTTACCCGTTTTTCGAAGGAGTTGTGCTTATGAATGAAGAAATTCTCGAATACTATTGTGAAGCGGGCGCAATTGCCTCGAAGATACTGACACGTGCCGCAGGGATGGTCAGGACAGGCGAACCGGTTCTCGACCTGGTCGAAACGATCGAGGCGGCGGTCTGTGACGAAGGGGGAGCACTCGCCTTTCCCCTCAACATATCATCCAACGAAAACGCCGCGCACGATACTGCCGGGCCCGGGGACGAGCGTCTCTTCTCCGCGGGGGATCTCATCAAGGTTGACCTCGGCGTGCATGTCGAGGGGTATATCGCCGACACCGCCCTCACCGTCGATCTCGGGAAAAACGGCCCTCTTGTCGAGGCGTCCGCAGCGGCGCTTGAACGTGCGATCTCGCTCGTCCGTCCGGGTGTGACCGCAGGTGATCTCGGTGCCGCCATTCAGGAGGAGATTGAAGGGCGCGGGTTTCGCCCGGTTGCCAACCTTACCGGGCACGGCCTCGGCCATTTTTCCCTGCACGGCTCGCCGACAATCCCGAATATCGCCGTTTCAGGCGGCACGGTGCTGAAAGAGGGGATGGCTTTTGCCATCGAGCCTTTCGCAACCACCGGAAGCGGGCGGGTGAGCGAGAGCCAGCGTGTCGAGATCTTCAGCCAGCTCGCGGTCAAGCCCGTTCGGCTTCCGGCTGCAAAAAAACTGCTTGAGGCAATCCGCCCCCGTGGCGGCCTGCCTTTTTCCCGACGGTGGATCCCGGGCACGAAGGTGGATCTTGCCATCGCCACTCTCCGGCGGGCACAGATCCTTCACGGATACCCCGTACTGCACGATATTCCGGGTTCTCTTGTCTCGCAGGCCGAGCATACGGTGATCGTCACGGAGGACGGGTGCCTGGTGACAACCCGCCGCTAAAGTAAGGCTTATGGAATCTGAGCTCTAACATACTCTGTTACGATGACGCCGCCTTCTGATGCAGAAACAGAGGTACTGGATATCATGGAGGTTCTCCTCACCGCTGAAATTATCAACCGGTATCCGCACCTCGATAAGAACGATCTTACCCCCCGACTCAGGGATATCACAGGGGTCAACGGAGGAACCACCACGCTCAAGCGTCCGGTTCTCGTCAGCGAAAGCCAGCTGAAACGCGGGATGGGCGTGGACAATGCCTACGGGACGCTGAAGGCCAATCCTTTTGTAAAGTACGAGGAGTTCGGCGGGCGCCTCGCTCTCACGTCTCTCGAACCGGCTGCCCAGTGGTTCATCACCAAAGGCGGCACCGCCCGTGCCGCACGCAATCCCGCTCTTGCATATTTTTTTGAGACGACAGGGATTGCGGACGTGTCCTATGCGGCCGCGCGTGCCGAAAACCCGCTGTACGAGGATACAAAAGAATATATCGAGGCAAAGCTTTCCCGCCTCCTTGCCGATCATGAGGAGATGCGCACTGCCCGCGACCTGATCATCATCAGCGCACCGGAGGAGATTGAACAGTCCCTTGACCTGCTCGTCTGCACCGAAGAGCAGCAGGCGATCCTCAGGAAGATAGGCATCGCACTGAAAAACCGGGACTTCCTCAGGGAGAAACGCATCTACGAATTCGGAAAACTCCTCTTTGTGGGTCCGCCGGGCACCGGAAAGACATCGCTCGCCCTCGCCATGTCGCATGCGGTGCACATGCCGATCCTCGAAGTACGGCTTGCGATGATCACCTCACAGTACTTAGGCGAGACATCGAAGAATATCGACCGGATCTTCGAACTTGCGCGGGAACTTGCCCCCTGCATCCTCTTCATCGATGAGTTCGACTTTGTCGCAAAAAGCAGGATAACGGATGACAACGCGGCGATGAAGCGTGCGGTGAATATGCTCCTGAAAAACATCGATACGACGAGTTTCATCAGGAACGGCGTTCTTCTCGTCGGGGCAACAAACCACCCCTGGCTGCTTGACGAGGCGGCATGGCGGCGTTTTGACGAGGTCGTCGAGTTCCCGCTGCCCGACAAAGCGATGCGGAAGGAGATTCTCCAAAAAATTACGCGGACGCTTGACTGCCGCTGCGATTTTGACGCTCTTTCAGAGAAGACGGAAGGGTTCACCGGATCGGATCTGCGCATCATGGTCAAGGAGGCGCTGCTTTCTGCGCTCATCCGGGAGAGCGAGGAAATCCTGCCGGAAGACATTGAAAGGGGAATGGAAATCGTCAGGAACCGCGATCTCATCAGAAAAACCAGCCACTCCTGATATGGAGATCACACTGCTCGGCACCGGAGATGCGATCGGTACACCGAAGATCGGGTGCACCTGCCCGGTCTGCGCTGACGCAGCACGCTTCGGACGCGAACGGCTGCGCACCTCGTTTCTCATCACGACGGGGGAGCGCCGTGTGCTCGTGGATACGTCACCCGACCTGCGGGCCCAGCTGCTTGCCCGCGGATCCCCCCGCATCGATGCGGTGCTCTGGACGCACGGGCATTACGACCATTTTGTCGGATACAATGAGTTTTACCGGGTCCAGAAGCTACCGCCCGCATATGCGGCTCCGCCGGTGCTCACCTATATCCGCGAACAGCTGCATTTCCTGCGCTTCGAAGGCTGCCCCCGTCCGGCATACACTCCCTTCGATCTGTTCGGGTTGTCTTGCACCTTCATCGAAGTAAACCACCCCCCTATCTATGCCTGCGGCATTGTCATCAAGGCGGACGGGGCAAAGATCGTCATCTCGGGGGATACGAACGTCCTGATACCGGCACGAAGCCGTGAACTGATGCGGGATGCCGATCTGCTCTTTCTGGATGCGCTCGTTCCCGGCGGAATCGCCATCGGTAAGCACATGAACTATGAAGACGCCCGCTCTCTCGCCGCCGATCTCGGGGCGGCGTCGTTTCGCTGCGTGCACATGAGCCACCTGATGGGGTGGGATCTTTCAGATACGGCACGTGACGGGGATGTGTTCCGGTTCTGACCCGACCCATACGTATAAGGTGATTCCGCCACCACCCATTCGTGCATATGGAAATCAAAATCATAGAACTCGAAAAAAACAGTGCAAGAATTTTCTTTGTCGGGCAGGGCCATACATTCATGAATGCGCTCACGAACGAGCTTCTTCAGGATCCTCTCGTGGATGTCGCGCAGTACATCAAGGAATTCCACTTTTCCGATCCCGAGATTGTCGTGACAACTCTCGAAGGGAGGACGCCGCTCGATGCCATCATGGACGCCTGCACGCGCCTTGCAGGGTACTGTGACGAGCTGCTTGGCCAGATACGGGCAAAGGCACAGTAGACAAAGATATACTTTTTCAGGATTTTTCTGGCGCGCGGGACAGGAGCCGCGGCCGGAATGATGTCACCCGCTCCCGCGGCTGAAAAAAGGGACGGTCGTTTTCAGACTTTCTGGGTAAAGACGATTGAACCTGCGACACGGGTGATTTTGACCTTGACGGTCTGACCGGGTTTCGTTCCCGCAACATACATCGTGTATTTGCCGATTCGTGCGACACCGTCTCCGCGGCGCGACAGGGACTCGATATCCACGTCCATGATGGCACCCTCCTCGAGCCTGCTGCCCACGGGTTCCGTGCGTGCCCGGCGTTTCTTCACCGGCCGGTGGCCTCCGCAGGCATCGCACCGGAGCGTCAGCACCCGCCCGTCCTTAATCAGCCGGGTGTCGGGTTTGCCGCACTCGGAGCAGATAACGTAATCATCGATGTAGTTACGTATTGCCGATTCAATGACCGTCCGCTCGAATTTTCCGTTGAATATCGCCCGGTTCCCATCTATCTTTCCTGCCGTTCCCAGTTCGCCGACGAGGAATTTCATCAGGTGATCCTGGTCGCGCCGAACTTTCGTTGCGATTTCAGTAAAATTCTCGAAGACGGTGGTTTTCCCCTCGATATAGACCTTCGGCTCCGGGACGGTAAAGCGCCCCTCGTCCCCGGAGATTTCGGTGATATTGCTATATGCCTGCTTCAGCAGTTTTTCGTACGGATCGACCATGCGGGTACTCTATTGATGTGCTAGAATACTATAGTTTCGGGGCCCCGACGTGCCGTGCCGTATCCCGGAGGATGCCTTTTTTTCCGCACGTGTCCGGGCAGGCGTCGCATCGGGGAGGCGGCCCCTGCCAATGATCTCCGGTGGCGATAATCCGTCTGAATATTAACGGCGATTAGCCCTAAATTCGCAATCAGCGGAAAGGCCGGTGCTTCGATGACGGAAATCCCGATGTCCCCCGACCTCCGCAGAACGGCAGCGGTGAACCGCCGCTCTGCATTATGCGGAACCATACTCCGGGATATCAGCGGCGACGCCGGGGAGAAAGAAACGCAGATGAGCCTTTTGGCCTGCCGGTGAACAGGGGCACCTGCTGCACGCGGCAGAAACCCACAAAGCGGGTGGCCGGGTATCATTAATGTAGATCCGTGATCAACCCTTCCTTCATCATGGTATCTGCCCGGGACCGATCATATCTGGAACATGAGCTGAAACGCGAGCTGACACCCCTTGAAATCGCCTGCTTCGATAACCTCTGGAGTGAACACTGCAGTTACCGGTCCACGGGGGCTCTCCTCAAAACCCTTCCCACCACGGGAGAAAACGTCCTCCTGGGCCCCGGTGACGATGCGGCGATCGTGCGGTTTTCCGATGATATCGCACTGGCAATCGGGATGGAGAGCCACAACCACCCGAGTTACGTCGATCCCTATGACGGTGCGGCGACCGGTGTGGGCGGCATCGTCCGCGACGTCATCTCGATGGGTGCGCGGCCGATCGCACTCATGGATCCGCTCTATTTCGGGCCGCTTTCCCAGGAGAAGAACCGCTATCTCTTCGAACACGTGGTCGCCGGGATCGGCGACTACGGAAACTGCATCGGCGTCCCCGTCGTCCGGGGAGAACTGGTCTTTGACGACAGTTACGCGGGAAACCCTCTCGTCAATATCGTCTGCGTGGGAGTCGTCAACCCCGGCACGTTCCTCACCGCACGGGTCAAGAAGCCCGGCAGCCGCCTCGTGCTCTACGGTGCGTCCACGGGCAGAGACGGGCTCGGAGGGGCGTCATTTGCGTCGCGTGACCTCTCCGAGGACGCCGAGGCGGAGGACCGCCCCTGTGTGCAGGTCGGGGATCCCTATACGGAAAAGCTCCTCATCGAGGCGACCCTCGAGATGGCGGCGACCGGAAAAATCCTCTCCTGCCGTGACCTCGGAGCTGCCGGGCTGGCAGGCGCCTCAAGCGAGATGAGCAGCACCTTCGGCGCCCGTCTCGATGCCTCCCGGGTCCATCTCCGTGAAACGGGGATGAATGAGGTCGAGATCCTGCTTGCCGAATCGCAGGAGCGGATGCTTGCCGAAGTTGCACCCGGGGACGTGCGGGTCATCGGTGAAATCGCGGAGAAGTATGACCTCCAGTGGAGCGATATCGGTGAGGTGACGGAGGAGCGGCGGTACGTGATCACGTTCGGGGGCCGTACGGTCTGCGATCTCCCCATCGACCTGCTCGTCGGAGGTGCGCCGTGCGAAGCGTGGCCGAAGACGCCGTATAATGCGGAAAAACCGTTCACGCCGCCATCTGCGAGTCTCCCTGATCTTGCGTGCGCGGTGCTTTCCCACCCGGACGTCGCCCGTAAAGACTGGGTGGCACGGCAGTATGACCATCACGTGCAGATCCGGACGCTCTCCGTCGGCGGCGATGCGGGCGTCCTCCGCCTCGGGAACGATGCCCTCGTACTGTCGTGCGGCTGCAATCCGCGCCAGATTTACCTTGCGCCCTACGCCGGGACCGCGAACGCCGTCTATGAAAACGCCGCAAACCTCGCGTGCGCAGGCGCCGAACCGCTCTGCATTGTCAACTGCCTGAACTTCGCGAGTCCTGTCCACCCAGAAATATTCTGGCAGATCGAGCAGTCGGTTCTCGGGATGGGCGATATGGCCCGGCGGCTCAACACACCCGTCGTGGGCGGAAACGTCTCCCTCTACAATGAGAGCGACGAATTTGAGACCCAGATAAAACCCACGCCCTCGATTGGCATGGCCGGGAAGGGGCCGGTTCTCACGCCCGGAACGCCCGGTGACGGCGCCCTCCTTGCCCTTCTCGGCGAAACCACGGACGCATTCGGCGGTTCGGTCCTTGACGCGGTGACCGGGTGCGGCGGACATGCCCCTGCGATGGCGGATCCGGGACTTCTCGCGCCGGTACGGCACCTCGTTGCCGGTGGCCGGATCGATACCGTCACCGATCTCTCCAAAGGCGGCCTCCTCGCTGCTCTCGCACGATGTTCTCCGGCCGCGTCGGTCCGCCTCGACGGCAACCCTCTCCGGGAGCTCTTCGCCGAAACGGAAGGCCGGTTCCTTGTCGCGTGCCGTGACGAAGCGGTGCTCGCCGGCATTCCCCACCGTATCATCGGCGAAACCGGCGGGGATGCGCTCCGCATCCGTTATGCGGGCGGTGTATTCGAACTCCCGCGCGGGGACATCACCCATGCACTCGGGACCACCACGCGGCTGATGCGCTACTAAGGGAGCCACATCGGATCGGGGGAAGCCCCGTGCCGGCGTTTCAGCGGCATATACCCTGTTTTTTCCGATTCAATGGGAGAATGTGCGGCGTAAAAAAGAAAAAAAGAATTTTATTTCTGTCTGAACTGGGGCATGAGGCCGCGTACTTCCTTTCCAACCGTTTCGATGAGGTGATTTTCGTCTGCCCGTGTCAGGGCGTTGAAGACAGGCCGGTTCACCATGTTCTCGAGCATCCACTCTTTTGCAAATTCCCCGCTCTGGATCTCCTCCAGCACCTGCTGCATCGCAAGATATGCCTCGGGCCCGATAATCCGGGGTCCGCGGGTCAGGTCGCCGTACTGGGCGGTATTCGAGATCGAGTCTCGCATCTTAGTAAATCCACCCTCATAGATGAGATCGACGATCAGCTTCGTCTCGTGGAGCACCTCGAGATATGCCATCTCGGGAGCATAGCCCGCCTCAACGAGCGTCTCGAATCCCGCCTTGATGAGTGAGGTAATACCGCCGCAGAGGACGGCCTGTTCACCGAAGAGATCCGTCTCGGTCTCCTCGGCAAAGGATGTCTCGAGCACCACGGCCCGGGTTGCGCCTATTCCCATCGCATAGGCGAGTGCAATGCCGTGCGCTCCGCCTGAGTAATTCTGATGCACCGCGATGAGTGCGGGGACGCCCTTGCCGTCCTCGTACATCCTCCTGACCATGTGCCCGGGGCCTTTGGGGGCGACCATTGCGACGTCGACGTTTGGCGGAGGCATGATCTGGCCATAGTGAATATTGAATCCATGTGAGAACAGAAGGCAGTTGTTTTCCACGAGATGCGGGAAGATTTCGGCGCGGTAGACCGCCGCCTGATTTTCATCGGGGAGGAGGATCATCACAACATCTGCCTTCTGTGTTGCTTCTGAGACTACATAGACCTCAAATCCGTCCTCGGAGGCTTTCTGCCAGCTTTTTCCGGGCCGGAGTCCGATGATGACGTTGAGGCCGCTGTCGCGCAGGTTGAGTGCCTGCCCTCTGCCCTGGGATCCATAGCCAATCACGGCTATGGTGCTTTTATCAAGGATACTCAAATCTGCGTCCGATTCGTAGTATTTTTTGAGCATTGTCTTCGCCAAGCATAATTGGGTCTGCTTTCATAAATATTATATGACTGGATAAAAAACGTACTTCAGATTCTTTTCCTGAGTGGGGGAAAAAATTCTCCATCAGATGAGGTCAATGTAATGGAACTTCCGGATACACAATCTACGTTGCCCGACGTTCGCATCAATCTGACACGGGTTGGCGTGAAGAACGTCAAAAAACTCGTCGAAGTCGGACGCCCGGGAAAACGCCCCGTTATTTTCATCTCGAATTTCAATGTCTTTGTCGACCTGCCGAGCAGCCTGAAGGGAGCGAATCTCTCCCGCAACTTCGAAGTGATCGACGAAGTGCTCCAGCAGGCGATTGAGGGCGAAGTGAAGGGGATCGAGGAGGTCTGCAATGCGGTGGCGCGAAAGCTTCTCGATCACCATGAGTACGCGGACCGGACCGAGGTGGACATGAAAAGCCTCTTCATGGTCAAGCGGGAGACCCCCGTCTCCAAGACCGAGTGCCATGAAGTCGTGAAGGTCGTCGCCAGCGCCGTCGCCCAGCGTACCGGCACAACGCCGCTTGTCCGGAAGAGCATCGGTGCCGAAGTCACCGGTATGACCGCGTGCCCCTGTGCGCAGAATATCATGAAAGAACGGGCTATGTACGTGCTTCAGGATCTCGATATCGATCAAAACAAGATTGACGCATTTCTGGACGAGGTCCCGATGGCGACCCACAACCAGCGTGGCAAGGGTTTCCTCTCCATCGAAACGGACGACGATCAGCACGTGGAACTCGAATCGATAATCAATATTCTCAAAGAATCGATGAGCGCGCAGATCTATGAGCTTCTGAAACGCGGAGACGAAAGTCACGTTGTCTACAGTGCGCATAAAAATGCCCGATTTGTTGAGGATTGCGTTCGGGAGATGGCAAAAAGGGTGATTAAACAGTTCTCCGGCCTGCCGGGAGATACCTTAATTACCATTAAGCAGACGAATGAGGAGAGCATCCACCAGCACGACGCCTATGCCGAGCGCAAGGCAACTCTCGCTGAACTCCGTGCGGAATTGGGGGAAATCCAGTAATATTCGGAAACAGAGCAGATTTTATCAAGTTTCTCTTTTAATTCCCGGTTATTATGTGTGGAAAACACGTTTTCCTCCGGTTTTTTCTTTTAAAATCTGGAAAATCACAACGAAAGATATTTTTAACGAAGCAATAATTAAAAGATAACGTACTCATGAGTACGTGTGTTGCTGAAAGCATGTGTATTTACACTTGTATAGCCCTGTGAACAAAAAATACAAAATGAGGCGATATTATTGTCGAAAGTTGTAGAGATTTCCCCAACCACCAGGCATGAGGGACACACCAAGCTCGTTTTGAAAGTCAATGATGAAGGCATCATCGAGCGTGGTGACTGGCTCAGCCTGACACCTGTACGGGGTATTGAAAAACTCGCCATTGGAAAGTCGATGCACCAGGTGCCGAAGATCTCCTCACGTGTCTGCGGTATCTGTCCGATTGCACACACACTCGCCGGTTGCGAGGCAATGGAGGCCTCCATCGGCTGTGAAATCCCCGAGGATGCATATCTTCTGCGTTTGATCCTGCAATGTGCAAACAGGCTCCACAGCCATGCGCTGCACAACATCCTCTCGTTGCCGGATATGTATCTTCCCGGCACCGACGTGAAAATCAACCCGTTCACTCCTGAGGAGCCCGTGCGCACAGTTGCACTCCGGATTCAGCGCCTCCGCGAGATCGCGCAGACAATCGGCGAGATTGTCGGTGGCGAAGCCATTCACCCGAGCAATCCCCGTGTCGGCGGTATGTACACGAATATCACCCCCCGGGCAAAGGCCAAGATCTACGACCTTGCCAAGGAGGGAGTACCGCTCATGCACGCCCATATGGACCTGATGATTGCGATCTTCAAGAACTGGGATGCGCGCCCGACTGCAGCGAATGCAAGCGGTGTGGAAGTTGAGAAGACGGAGAAGTTCGGCTTCCACGATCAGGGATACATGGCAGCAGCCCCGCTTTACGCGAGCTCCAGCCTTGATCTCGATCCCCAGTGGAGTCCCGAGCGCTGGACCGAAGTCCGCCCCTGGGACTGGTATATGGGTGAAATGGAGATTGACCTCGAGGATCCCAGTTACCCGTTCGGCGGTACAACAAAGGCAGGCGCAAAGGCATGGCCCCAGATGGAGGCATGCACCGGCGTCCCGCTCTACGACGGAGCACCCGTCGAAGTCGGTCCCCGTGCCCGTCTCGCAAAATACCGCGATTACGACCGGAAGGGAGCGATGGGACTGCAGATTGCCCGCCAGATGGAATTCCCCGACACGCTGTACGCCATGATGGAAGCGGTCGACGCACTCGATACATCCGGCAGTGTACTTGCCGACGAGATCCCCAGCGGTGATGGATCGCTTGGCTGGTGTGCGAACGAAGCGCCCCGCGGATGCGATGTCCACCTCGCGAAGGTGAAGGACAACAAGGTGCAGTGGTACTCACTGCTCGTGCCGACGACCTGGAACTTCCCGACGTGCAGCCGTGCGCTTGAAGGTGCACCCTGGCAGCTTGCTGAAGTCATTGTCCGTGCATACGACCCGTGTGTTTCCTGTGCGACTCACATGCTCGTGGTCGATGAAGAGAAGAAGGTAGTGGCCCAGAAACTCATTCAGTGAGCGTTCGTGCATGTTGGACTGGTATTCTGAGAATATGGTGGTCGGATGCGGCAATCCGCTCCAGACCGACGACGGGTTCGGACCTGCTGTGGTTTCGGAGCTCAAGAAAATCGCCCTTCCCGAAAACGTGAAGGTGCTTGACGCCGGCCTTGCGGGCCCCCATTATCTCTTCACGCTGATGGCGCAGTCAGACGCGCCTGTCCGGAAGATGGTCATCGTTGACATCCTTGATTTCGGAGGAGAACCCGGGCAGATCACGAAGGTTACGCCCGATTATCTTTCACCGGGGAGCTATACCGACGACCATTCGTGGGGACTGCGGGAACCCCTGAGGGTTCTTGCGGAACGCATGGAGATTGTCATCATCGGATGCCAGCCAGAGTGTATTGAACTCTCCCGGATTTCGAACGAAGACGAAAGTTACGAATTCTGGGTCACTGATACGGTGAAAAAGGCCATTCCTAAGGCAGTACGTTTAGTACTTGACGAAATAGGAGTGGATTATGGGCATACTATCAGCTCTCAAAAAACTCATCATGGGGGAGCCGCAGGAGAAGCGGACGGCGCCTGAGAAACCGGCGGAAATGCCGGCTGAAAAGGCGATACCGGTCGCAAAACCTGCATCAAAACCCGGTGATGTGAAAATTGAACAAAAGCTGGAAGGAGTAATTCAGGAGGAAAAGCCTGTGGCAAACAAAATTACAGTCGGGCACGTGCACATGAGCGGATGTACCGGATGTCTCGTGTCCCTTGCTGACAACTACGAAGGGCTCTTTAAGATTCTCGATGATTATGCCGATCTCGTCTACGCATTAACCCTCGTAGATGTACGGCATGTTCCCGAGATGGATGTGGCTCTGGTAGAGGGCTCCGTCTGTATCCAGGACGAGATGGCCGTTGAAGAGATTAAGGAAACAAGGAGGAAGGCGAAGGTCGTTGTCGCCCTCGGTGCATGTGCATCGTACGGCAACATCACGCGCTTCTGCCGTGGCGGTCAGTGGAACCAGCCGCAGCACGAGTCGTACCTGCCCATCGGGGATATCATCGATGTGGACGTTACCCTGCCGGGATGCCCGCCGGGCCCCCAGTCTATCAGGAACGTCTGCGTGATGGCATACCTGCTCCTGCAGGGAACCGACGAGCAGAAGGCGCTCGCGGCTGCGTACCTGACACCGCTGATGAATCTCGCAAAGCGCGGGACTGAAGCCTGCGGCTGCGATCTCATGTACGATGTCATCAACCAGGGCCTCTGTATGGGCTGCGGTACCTGTGCGGCAACGTGTCCCGTCCGTGCAATCACGATGGTATACGGCAAACCGCAGGTCGATCGCGACTTGTGCATCAAATGCGGTGCATGCTACGCACAATGCCCGCGGAGCTTCTTCAACTTCGATGTGATCAACGAATTCGAGAGCATCACCGAACTGATTGGTGCTGCAATGGGTCAGGGAGGTGAGTGAGAAATGGTTCTCGGTAACTACAAGTCTGCAGTTGCGGCCCGTTCGACGGACAAGGGAATCCTTTCCGCGTCCCAGGATGGCGGAATTGTAACCCAGCTCTTTGCGTTCGCGCTTGATGAGGGCATCATCGACGGCGCCATCGTCGCCGGACCCGGTGCCGAACCCTGGATGCCCGAACCCGTCGTCGCCACCACGAAGGCGGAACTGCTCGCAGCTCGCGGCACCCGCTATACGATCAGCCCGAACATGGCGCTGATCAAGGAGGCGACGCGGTCCTACGGTCTTGACAAGGTCGGTATCGTCGGCACGCCCTGCCAGATGCAGGGTCTCCGGAAGGCACAGCTCTACCCGATCGGCATGCGCGACGTGCCCGACAAGATTGCACTCGCAATCGGCATCTTCTGCATGGAAAACTTCCCGTACCAGGGTCTCGAGACCATGGTGGAAGACCACTGCACCGTGAAGATGGAGTCGGCCGTCAAGATGGATATCGGCAAGGGCAAGTTCTCGGTGTACACCGAGCGCGGTGGCCTGTCCCAGATTCCCTTAAAGCTGACCCACAAGTACGAGCAGCCCGGCTGCCACGTCTGTCTCGACTACGTCTCCAATCTCGCCGATGTTTCCACGGGATCCGTGGGCACGCCCGACGGGTGGAGCACGGTCTTTGTGCGGACCAAGGTCGGGGACGGCGTATGGGCACGGGCAGTCGATGCCGGGTGCTTCGAGACCAAGCCAATCGAGGAGGTCAAACCCGGTCTGGAACTCGTGACCAAGCTGGCAACAGACAAGATCACGAAGAACCAGAAGACCGTGGAAGCCCGCGCATCCTTCGGCGTGAAAGCCGACGGATCCGGCAAGGCGCTCAGGAATCCCTACCTCTAAATTTTTCTTTATTTTCCCGTGGCCGTATGTGCTGGTCCGGATTGTGTAAAAAGCCGAAGAATTTCGTTTTAATGGTTCCGTCCGGTTTCCGTAAATCTTTATTAACCACTATTCCTGATATCTACTCATGCAGGGCGACGAGGAGACGGTTGCACGGATTCTCAACTCCCTTAAGTTCCGGCCGAAAGGGATGACGATAACTGATATCTCCCGCCAGCTGAATATTAACCGCAATTCGATAGCAAAATATCTGCATATTCTTTTAATCTCCGGTCAGGTCGAGGTTCAGGTGCTGGGCAACGCCAAGGTCTACACGATCTCCGATCGCATCCCGATCAGCTCGATGCTCTCCTGTTCTTCGGATTTAATTGTCGTGCTTGACGAGGATGCACGGGTCATCCACGTCAATAAGGGCTACCTCACCTTCACAGGCCGTGAGGAATCGGATTTGATCGGCAGGAAGGTGACGGAAGCGGATCTGCCCCTGCTCACCACTCCCGGAATTGCGGAAATGATCGAAGAGTGCAATGCGGGAACGGGGACGACCCGCGAGGTTGAGTATGATGGAAACGACAGGACCTGCTATTTCAGGCTGAAGTTTATCCCTACGGTCTTCGAAGGCGGAAACAAGGGTGTCATCGCAATTATGGAGGATGTCACCAGCCTCAAGGAGACCGAAGAGGCTCTTAAAAAGAGCGAGGAGAGGTACCGGACAATCGTTGAGGATCAGACGGACCTGATCTGCCGGTTTCTTCCGGACGGAACGCTAACATTTGCCAACAGCGCGTTCTGCCGGTATTTTGCCCTGCCCTGTGAGGAAATCCTCGGCACAACCATTTATTCCTATATCCTCGAGGATGACAGGGACATAGTAAAGGCTGAGATTTCCGGGCTTACGGGTGAAAAGCCCGTATGCGTATCGGAGTACCGCGTCATTCTCCCTCAGGAGGGACGGGAGTGGCGAAGCTCGAAGGATATTTTCTGGCACATGTGGACGACGCGGCTCATTACGCCCAACCCTGCCGATGACTCGCGCGAGTACCAGATTGTCGGGCGCGATATCACCCGCGAGAAAGAGCGCGAAGGCATGGTCAAGCGGTACTACAAGTACATGGAATTCCTTGCCCAGACTGCGATGAATTTCATCGACATGCCTCCCGGCACCGACATCTTCAGAAATATCGGCAAACATCTGCAGATCCTTGTGCCGGAAGCACTCTATATCGTTGTTTTTGCCTGTCACAACGAAGATTCGGACATCACCATACGATTTGATGGAGGGGGTCCGATCCCGGAGCATTTTGCCGGTATTGCCGGGTGCGCACCGGAAAAGATGGTAGCGGAGCTTGCCGGGAAAGGATGGAACGGTCTTTTACAGGGCGAACTTATCAAACTGAACGGCGAGATGGAGTTTCTCCTTGATGGAATTGCCACCCGCTCACAAGCGAAGAAAATTAAAAAGGAACTGGATCTGGGCGGCATCTACATGATGGGACTCACGGCCGGATCCTCGCTCCTTGGTGGGACATTCTTCCTGCTTCCGAAGGGATCCGAGCTCAAAGACCAGTACGTTATCGAAACGTACCTGCACCAGGCGTCCAGCGCACTGAAACATTTCGGTGCCGTTGATGAGCCCTGATGTACGCACCGGTATTTCCCCACGAATCAGTCCTGTCCCGAATAGATACGCACCGGATCGATGGTTGCGTCGATAAGGAGATCGAACGCAATCGAATCGAGCCACCCGGTTTTTTGAAACATATCCATAAAGCAGACACCGATCTTTCGGGCGCTGTACTGAGCGACCGTCTCCGATGCCTTTTCAACGGTAACGGGGACGCCCGGCATTGAGAGGCCACCCATCACCACGATGACGGCCGGTGAGAGGCTGACCGCCCCTTCCGTCACCTGCATCCCGACACCCTCCCGAAGTGCAAGCTGCTTTGCATTTGATTCCTCGAAATACGGAACATACACCTGTTGTACGGGGAGATCCCGTATCGCAAACGCGAGCAATTCGATAAACGGCGTGCATGTCCCGGGGCAGCCATAATACACGATCTGGTCGCCGGAACCAAGACCTGCTTCCATGATAAATTTCTTGAACGGCCGAAGCATTCCCGGCACTCCCGACATCTGGTCAATCTGTTTCATACCTGCACAAATGTTTATTCTCCGCATAAAAGTATTCATTATGTCAGCCGGCTATTGGTCGGTGAAGGGAGGAGGAATGATAATGACGAGCAGAATAGTGGCAGGCGCCGTTGTGACGGGACTACTGCTTCTTATCGCGTCCGGATCAGCGGCAGTCATGATCACACCCGAAGCCGACAAATACGTGGGTGATGTGATCAGCCTCAACGGCACAACGGCCTTTTCACCCGGGAACCGGATTCTCGTGACGATCGAGCTTCTTGCGTTCGGACCGACCAACAAATCCGCCCCCCCCGGAATCGGCGGCACATCGGGTCAGGTGACCGTGGAAAAGGGCGGAGGAGGCGTGAACCGGTGGTACATGACGGTGGATACTGCGTCGTATCCTCCCGGTGACTACCTCGTTACGGCGGAGGTGCTTGAAACCGATGTCGTCGAAACCACCACATTCACCCTGCTCTCCCGGCCTGCAACGAAAGCGGAGATCGCGACGCCTGCAGTAACCGAACCGGCCGCCGTCCTCCCGATGACGCCGAGTCCGCTCCCATCGGCAACACGGGCGGGAGGGGCTGCATGGGCGGTATGTGCCGGTCTACTGGTGATGAGCGCGTATACGCGGCTGCATCGGCACCGGTGAGGCGTGCTTTCCGGAGCTTCGTGCAGGGTGAAGCGTTTTCACCGGTGGTTACGATCGATAGGCTCATGGATGCCTGTGGGTAAACGTAGATCCGCATGGTGCGCGTAGCGGGCGGAAAAAATAGTTATCTGAAGCATCGTCTCCGTGAACTGGCGTTTCTCGCCGTTCTCTCCACCGTGTTCCTTATTCTGCTCGGATGGGTGGTGCACCCGCTTTTTCTCATCGGCATTCCCGTCTCCCTCACCTATCTCGCCGGAAAATACAGGGCGTATCGCGCCGGTATACGGGGTGAGGATGCGGTTGCAGTCATTCTGGAGGGATTTGATGACCGCTACACCCTTTTCAACGGTGTGCGGCTCCCCGGCGCCGATGGTGATATCGATCACGTACTGGTAGGGCCGAAGGGGATCTTTGTTATCGAAACGAAGAATTACCGTGGTTTTGTGGCCTGCCGGGGCGATGCGTGGTACCGGAAGGTCAGGGATGACTGGATTCCTCTCGGGAGAAGCCCGAGCAAACAGGCGAAGTACAACGCCTCCGTGCTCAATGAGTTTCTCACGGAGCGGCACCTCGGGGAATGGGTGTATGCGGTGGTTGTCTTCGTTAATACTTCGATGAAATCGATCTTTGAGGACACGACCGTCGATATTGTCTATGGGGACGAACTGCGGGCACACATCCTTGCCTACCCGAATATCCTCACCCCGGATCGTGCGGAGGAGATCGCATCCGCACTTATCACTGCAACCGGATAGTGAAAAATAAGGGATCAGATCATTTTAGTGCCCCAGAGGGTGTGTTCATACCGCTGTGCTTTTTCAGCCCCGCGGGTGCAGAAGGACTGGTACTTCAGTCCCATCTCCTTTGTGATCGGACAGGTCGGGCAGATGCAGCCCTTCTCCTCGGAGATGCACATAAAACTCTTTCCGGTCGAACAGAAGAGTGTTTCACCGGCCTCTTTCGCGCAGTTGTTGTAGCTCGGGCAGGTCGGGCAGGGACACCGGTTTTTAAGGTTTTTCACCATCTCCATCCGGTTTTCGGGTGCCATCTCCTTCATGGCTCGCATTTTCTCTTCAAACAGATCCACACGTATCACCCGTTATACAGTCACCATAATATTTATACAAATATATAACTATTCAAATAAAAAGAAAAAGCCCGGGTGCGGGTATTTCCGCCCGCTCTCAGGATTCGGTGAATTCTTCAAACAATTGATAGCGACGTTTCAGGAAGTCGCGCATTTCCATGGAGTCGAGCCATCCGCAGTCGAGCTGGGTGAGGATGTCATTGATGATGCGTGCCTGCTCGAGGATTTTTTCACTGGCCTCACCGGGGAGCATGTCCTCGTATGCGACGATGACCGACAGCGGATTTCTGATATGGTTCGTGAGCGTGGCAAACTGTGCAAGATTCTTCTCGATCTGCTTGAACGCCTCGCGTTCAAGCCGTTGCATCTCCTTCCGCTCGGTGATGTCGCGCGAGATGGCGATCATTACCAGCCTCTGATTCAGTTCGAAGAGGTGCGTACTCGTCTCGACAGGGATGTGGGTGCCGTCCTTCCTGAGCTGTATCTCTTCGAACGTGGCATGCCCGACGCGGAAGATCCTGTCCAGAATTTCCGGGTAGAGCTCAAGGCTTTCGGCTGCGGTAATCCCTTCGAGAGTCATCTGAAGCAGTGCTTCCCGCGTATAGCCGAGTTTTTCGCATGCAACATCGTTGACTTCAATAAACCCTGCCGTATGTCCGTCGTCCGTAATGGCATGGAGGATGATCGAGTCGTTTGCATTGTTGAAGAGCATCCGGAATTTCTTCTCGCTCTCGATCAGGGCATCCATCGATCGCTTCTGTTCGGTGATGTCCTCAAGGAGAATGGTAATGCCGGGCGATCCGTCCGTAAATGCCGTCGGGACAATCTTCATCCGGAAAAAAAGCT
The DNA here is from genome assembly GCA_001412355.1 of Methanoculleus sp. SDB. NCBI lineage: Archaea > Methanobacteriati > Methanobacteriota > Methanomicrobia > Methanomicrobiales > Methanomicrobiaceae > Methanoculleus > Methanoculleus sp. SDB. Next base: position 26,849 of record LKUD01000048.1, on the reverse strand, counting down.
CCTCGTCCTCTTTCAGGATGCGGATCTCCTCGATAACCTCCTCACCCTCAAGGGCGCTGTCTATCCTCTTCTGGATGCTGAGATCCGGGGAGACGGGGTGAAGAATGTTATGGATGGGTTTATCGAGCATCTTTTCCCGGGTCGTATTGAAGAGGCGCACAAAGTTCGTATTTACATCCACGATTCTCTGCTCTTTTGAGAGAACGACAACCATATCTGAAGAAAAATTGAGCATCGCCGAGATGGGCACCCTCTGGGAGAGGTAATAGACCTTCGCCTGTCCGTACGGCTCCATGTCCACCTGCCCCGACGTGCGGAGCACGTCAAGATATCTCGCCACGGAAATGCGGTTCATACCAATCGCCTCGGCGATCTGCGTGACCGACATGCCTCGTGGATTTGCCCGTAAAACGTCCAGTATTGCTGAGTAATCCTTATGGTCCGCGACCATAATTAATTCAACAGCGTCTACGTATAAAAATGATTCTCTTGTGATTATCATTTACGGTTATTTAAGCGATTTATCATAGAGGATATATTTATCAGATTATCATTATCCCCAGGATTGGCTCTTTTCTATGTAATAATGCCCGGAATTACCATTTGAAGTCTGATTCAGGGAACCTGTACCGGTGAGGAGCGGTTGGTTTTTCCGCATTTTTTCCGGCGGACAGCATCAGGTCCCCGGTGCCGCGCACCCTGAAGGTCAGGGATTCTGGAGTCCGCTCTCTGGTGGCGGAGGCGTAAAAAAATATTCTGAAAATTGGGGGGTATCTACGCCAGATAATCTTCCGGCTTTGGGATCTGGTCTTTTAAGCCCTTGCGTTTACGGATTTCCCGCACCACATCGTTGAGCATACCGGCGGGCACCGTCTCGAACCCGACGAATTCGGTACTCCACATGGCACGTCCCTCGGTTGCGGAACGGACATCGCCTGCAAACCCGAAGAGCTCTGCCACCGGAGCATTGCCGATAACCGTGATGGTGTCGCCCTCCGACTGCATGTCCAGCACCTGGCCGCGGCGTCCCTGGATCTGGCCTGTCGCACTGCCCATGTGGTCCTGCGGGACGGTGATCTGGATGTGCTGGATCGGCTCGAGCAGGGTGTCCCCCGCCAGAAGGATGCCGGCCTTGACTGCCGCGCGTACCGCAGGGATGACCTGGGCGGGGCCGCGGTGGATTGCGTCCTCGTGGAGCTTCACATCGACAAGGCGGATTTTCAGGTTCTGGACCTGTTCGTCGGCGAGCGGGCCGCCGGCGAGTGCTTCGCGCCAGCCTTCGAATACCAGTTCCATCGTTTCATTCAGGTACTGGATACCCTTCGTCATGTCGATGAACATGTTGGTGTCCTGGATCGCCTTGACATTCTTCGCTTCGTCCTTGTTCATGCCGGCGGCGACCAGCGCGTCCCTGCGTTCGAGGGCAGGCAGGTTCATTGAAATTTCGCCGTCCTTGATCAGCTTTACGATCGCGGGGTCCAGCGGCTCGAGCTCGATGTAGAACCGGTTGTGGCGGTTCGGCGACTTTCCTTCGACGGGACCTGCCGTCCTGGTGACGGTCTCGCGGTACACCACAATCGGCGGCGAGGTGATGATCTCAACACCCTTGTCACGCTTGATACGGCCCGTGATGATCTCGAGGTGCAGTTCGCCCATGCCCGAGATCAGGTGCTCGCCGGTCTCCTCGTTGATGGTGACCTGCACCGTCGGGTCTTCCTTGGCGACCTGACGGAGAACGGTGACGAGCTTGGGGAGATCCTTCATGTTCTTCGCTTCCACGGCGACTGTCATGACAGGCTCGCTGTAGTGCTTCAGCGACTCAAACGGCGTCACCTCCATGAGCGAGCTCACCGTCGACCCGACGATGGCATCCTTCAGCCCCGTTACGGCGGCAATATTACCCGCAGGCAGCGCATCAACTTCGATCCTCTCGGCGCCCATGAAGATGCCGACACTGGCAAGACGGTTGGCGCGCATCGCGGTCCCCATCACGTAGGTTTCCGTCCCGCGACGGAGCGTGCCCGAGAAGAGACGCCCGGTGGCGACTTCGCCGGCGTGCGGATCGAAAGAGATGTCGGTGACCATCAGCTGAACAGGTCCTTCCGGATCGCAGTTGAGCATCGCAGTCCCTTCCTTCGTCGTCTTGTCCCCGTGCCAGATAATGTTGACGCGGCGTTTCTGGGCGTCGAGCGGATTCGGGAGCTGGCGGACGACCATATCGAGGACGACATCGGAGAGGGGGCTGTTCTTTGCGAGCCACTTCATATCGCCCGACGTGCACTTCTCATACACGTCCTTGAACGATACCCCGCTCTTCTGCATGTACGGGGCGGAGACCGCCCAGTTATAGAGCGCGGACCCGAAGGCGACGGTGCCGTTTGCGGCATCGAGCTTCCAGCCGGCCTTGTACCGCTCCTCGTTCATGCCTCTGATGAGCTTGTTCACTTTGTCGATGACCTTTCCAAGGCGAATCTGCATTTCGGTCTCATCGACCCTGAGCTCATTGATGAGACGATCAACCTTATTGATGAAGAGAACGGGGCGGACCCCCTCTTTCAGCGCCTGCCGGAGAACGGTCTCGGTCTGGGGCATCGTGCCCTCGACTGCATCCACGAGAACAACGGCGCCGTCCACGGCACGCATTGCACGGGTGACATCTCCACCGAAGTCGACGTGACCGGGAGTGTCAATCATGTTGATGAGGTACTCCTCGCCGCCATATTCGTGCACCATCGAGACATTGCTCGAGTCAATCGTGATACCGCGGGCCTGTTCCTCCTCGTCCGAGTCCATAAAGGGCTGTCTGCCCGCCAGCTCCTCGGAAATCATGCCCGCTCCGGCGAGCAGGTTGTCGGAGAGCGTGGTTTTTCCGTGATCGATGTGGGCGACGATTCCGATGTTCCTGATGTGCTCAGGCTTGTCCATCAGTGTCGTGACCCGTTCTACCATCTTTTTCCGTCTGGTCATGTGAAACACCAAAAAAAAGGATTATCGGGCGGATTTTGCCACACGCTCGCGCTCTTCCTTCTTGCTGACCGAGAAGCAGCGCGAATCTCCGCCTGCCGCCGCGATGAGTTCATCGGCAAGGACTGCTGCCACCGGTTTCTTCTTCTTGTGCGACGCGTTGCGCACGCCACGGGCGATGAAGGTAAGTGCGGAGTCTACACGCCGCTGGGGTGCCGTGTCAACCGATTTCGGTACGTTTATGCCACCGTACTTGAGCCGGACGCTCTCTTCGCGGGGCCCTGTGTTTGAAATTGCCTCCACGAGCACCTCGACGGGGTTGCGCTTCGTCTTTTTATTGATGATTTCAAAGGCATCCTTGACAATCCGGATAACAAGCTCTTTTTTCCCGGTATTGTGTTCGGTCTGCATCAGTTTGTTGATGAGCCGCTCCACGATCAGCATCTCGCTTTTGGCAAACTGGGTGCCGGCAAGCTTCCCGCATGAATGGGGAACGATCATGGAGTGAATGTTGACATACCGGATAAGGCCGGGATCTTTGATCTCCACTTCGGAGAGGTCCCACTTGTTGAAAAGCAGGTGAGCTGCCCGTGCTTCACCGGTTTCTTCTGCTGCAGTGACTGCAGCGCTTTCTGCATCTGTCATTCCCAATTACCTCCGCGGTTTCTCTTTCCGGCCAATGACCATTTCGTGAAGGCAGACGTTATTAACCTCGGTCACCTGGAACCTGACCCCGGGAATGTCACCCTTCGATCGGCCGAGACGTCCGCCGATCCCCTCGATGGTGACCTCATCGTGTTCGTCAATGAAGTTGATCGCACCGTCTCCGACAGCGAAAGCCGTCACCTGGCGGCCGTTTTTAATCAGCTGCACGCGCACGCACTTCCGGATTGCCGAGTTCGGCTGCTTCGCTTCGACACCGACCTTCTCGAGGACGATGCCACGCGCCTGTGGCGCTCCTTCGAGCGGATCGGACTTTATGTCGAGTCCCAGCGCCCGGCGTGAATAATTAACGTCGCGCCACCTGGAATTTTTGGCGTTGCGCTGACATTTTCTGGCTGCAAATTTTCCATTTCCCATTGGATACCCTCGCAAAGTTGGTTTATAGCGTGATGGGCTAGCCTCTTTGTGCTATTAACTAACGCGCGAAATTGATATATATATTGTGGCTGAGAGTATTCTGCCCGTTCGCAGGATCTGCCGGACTTTCCGGGTTTCTGGCAGAAACAGGGGGCATTCGCCCCGGATCCCTCTCCGCCGCGGCCACCGTATATCAGATTTCTGGCTATTATACTTCGCGTCCCGGCGTATTAAATACTCGTCTCCCGTTCTGGAGTGATCCGGCAGGTCTTTCTTCTCTTTCACGCCCGCAGAGTACATCGATGAATTCATCCGGTGCCGGGAAAGTGGCGACGGACGTGATCCTCCTCCCTGCACCGGTGTGCGGTGCCTGTGCCCGCAGGCTCCGGGCCGGGTCTCCCCGATGATTATAAGCCTGCGGATGCAAATGCTGTACCGATGACGACCCGTATCTACAAGGAGGTATTTTTCGAGGCCAGTCACCGGCTTTTCCATTATAAGGGGAAATGCTACCGGCTCCACGGCCACCAGTGGCGGGTTGAGGTATGGATGGACGGGGACGTGGACTCCGAAAGCGGCATACTCGTGGATTATAATCTCATTAAGGACGTCGTGCACCGGTATGACCACCAGGTCATCCTCAACCGCGAAGATCCGATGGCTGCGTGCCTTTCGCAGTTTCAGGAAGTCGTGACCACTGACGGGGATCCGACGAGCGAACATCTCGCCGCCCTGCTTGCGGGGCAGATAACGGAAGCGTGTGCGGGAGCGGGTACTCCTGCACGCATACGTAAAATCCGTGTCTGGGAATCAACGAGCTGCTATGCCGAGTTTAGTCATGAAGATCTGTGAGATATTCAAGAGCCTTCAGGGCGAAGGACGAAACCAGGGACGTCCCTGCATCTTTATCCGGCTTGCGGGCTGCAACCTCGACTGCGCATGGTGCGATACGCCGTACGCGAAAGAAGAGGGAAAAGAGGCGGAAATCGATGCCATTCTCGATTATGCTTGGCGCCTGACGGGGGATCATTTCTGCATCACGGGCGGCGAACCGCTACTGCAGGGGGAGGAGCTGCTCTCGCTGATCCGCCGCCTCCATATGGCATCCAAGACGGTCGAAATCGAGACGAACGGCACGATTGACTTCCGCCCGTTCCAGCGTTTCGCCTCGATCTGCATGGACGTGAAATGCCCGTCGTCCGGAGAAAAGAGCAATCTGACGCTGCTTGAATTTATCAGGAGCGAGGATTCCGTTAAGTTTGTCGTCGCCGATGAACGTGACTGCGCCTATGCGCGGAAGATCCTGGCACGGTTTCCGGTACGGGGGGAGGTATTTATCTCTCCCGTTGAGGGGAGCGATGCCGGCGCCATTGCCGAGTTTCTCATCACCCATAATATCCCCGCCCGGTTCCAGCTGCAGCTGCACAAATGCATCGGGGTGAAGTGATGCCTACGGCGGTATGCCTCCTTTCGGGCGGGATGGATTCGACGACGGCCGCCTATGTCGCACGGGATATGGGATATGCTATCTGCGGCCTTCATGTGAGCTACGGACAGCTGACCGAGACGAAGGAGCGCGAATGCGCCCGGATCATCGCAGAAAAACTGGGCGCTGTTGATTACGTGGAAATCACGCTTGAGCATCTGCTCAGGTTCGGGAAGAGCAGCCTGACCGACCGGTCGCTCACCGTGGGTGATCATGACGGGAACGCCGAAGGAATCCCCGCTACGTACGTGCCGTTCCGGAATGCAAACCTGCTCTCGATCGCAACGAGTTATGCCGAGGCCTCCGGCGCCGGGGCGATCTTCATCGGAGTACAGGCGTCGGATTATGCGGGATACCCGGACTGCCGGCCCGAGTTCGTCGAGGCATTTCAGCGCGTCATCGATACCGGGACGGCCGACGACACCCGCATCCGGCTGATGTCGCCGTTCGTGCACATGAATAAGACCGCTATTATCAGGCGCGGGCTTGCCCTCGGGGTGCCCTACGGGAATACCTGGTCCTGCTACCGGAGCAACGCGCCTGCGTGCGGGAAGTGTGACTCCTGCTACTACCGGCTGCAGGCGTTCAGGGAAGCCGGAGTACCGGACCCGATCGAGTACGGGGACTGATTCCAGTGGCGGAGATATATCGCGGCAGGCGAATGGTGATAGAGAAAACGAACGTGTACCTCCCGTCCGGCAGGACGAAGGAGCGAATCGTGGTCCGGCCGGGAAAGGCGGTCGCCATCCTGCCGTGCGAGGAGGATGAATGCGTGCTGATCCGCCAGTACCGGCATGCGATAGGCCGGTGGATCTATGAGGCGCCGGCAGGCACGATGGACGCGGGAGAGACCCCCGAGGCGACTGCCCGTCGGGAGCTCATCGAAGAGACGGGGCTGGCTGCCACCGTGATCGAACCGAAAGGAAGCATTTACACGACGCCCGGGTACACCGACGAGGTGATCTACCTCTTCGAAGCGTCAGGCTTGTGTCCCTCGGATGCGCATATGCCTGACGAGGACGAGATGATCGAAGTGGTGCGCGTGTCACGCGATGAGGTGCACAGCATGATCGAGGACGGGAGCATCGTCGATGCAAAGACCATCTGCCTTGCATACCGGTGCCTGAGGTGAGGGCAGTGCGCACACTCTTCACCCTTCTCTTCTGCATAGCCGTCCTCTGCGCCGCGGCCGGGTGTTCGGCACCCGGGGCGCCGCAGGCGTCCTACCTGCTCGGTGAGGACGGGCGCCTGATCATAAAAGCGGTCCCTCCCGAGTATACGGAGACGGCTCTGGACCGGAGCGGCGGTATCACGGTAAGCCGCATCATCTTCGCCAATCCGGGGGGACCGGTCTCCGCACTCCTCGCGGCGCCGGAGGATCCGGTGGCGGCAATTGTTTTCGTCCCGGGAGCGGGCGTGAAGGCGGCCGCCCATCTCGAACGGGCGGAGACGTATGCCGCGTCGGGGATTGCGTTCTGCGTGATCGACCCCCGCGGGAACGGCGATGAAACGCCGGGGTATTCGTTTGACCTCCAGCGCGACTTTGCGCTGTACAGGGAGGGAAAATGGCCGCAGGTCTACCGGGTGGTGACCGATTGTATCATTGCGCGGGAAATGCTCGGCGAGCGGTACGGTGTTCCCGTATATGCCATGGGATCGAGTAATGGCGGGTGCTATACCGTGCTCGCGGTTGCGGCGGATCGGGACTTCGCCGGATGGTACGGGATCTCGACCTCCGGCTACGGCGGGGCTTCAGAGCAGTTCGAAGGCGATTCGCGCCTGTTTATCGCAAGTATCGACCCTGATATCGCAGTCGGGTACATCACGCCGCGGCCCGTTCGCGTCTACCATGCCGTGGACGACACGGTGATCCCTTATTCCTCCGGCATGGCGCTCTTTAACCATGCCCGTGAACCGAAGGACTTCGTTGCCTTCAACGGCACGCACGGTATCAATGCCGAGGTGGATGCGATGGTTATGGCCGATGTGCTCACCTTTTAATTGACGAGGCCCGAATAATATATAATTCTTGGATAATGGGGACACTGGTGAATGGCAGGAACAGCAGAGATGGATGATGCCCGGAAACGGTACGAATTCAAAAAGACGCTCGAGAAACTCGCGGCAAAAGAGGGGAGCGGAACCGAACTCATCACGATCTACATCCCCCCCGACAAGCAGATTCACGACGTTACCGGCCAGCTGCGCGACGAGTTCGGCCAGTGCGCCAATATCAAAAGCAAACAGACACGGACGAATGTCCAGAGCGCAATTTCTTCCGTTCTTTCCCGCCTGAAATACTATAACCGTCCGCCGGAAAACGGTATGGCTGTATTCTGCGGCACGATCAAGCTCGGCGGCGACCGTACCGATCTGGAATGCACCATTGTCGAACCTCCCGAACCCCTCGGCCTCTACATGTACCGGTGCAGCTCGAACTTCGAGCTCGAACCCCTGCGGCAGATGCTCCATGAAAAGGAGGTCTATGGCCTGATCGTGATCGACCGGCGCGAGGCGTATATCGGGTTTCTCCGCGGCAACCGCATCGAGCCCGTATCGGGCGTCACCTCGACGGTTCCCGGCAAACAGCGTAAAGGCGGTCAGTCCGCGATGCGGTTTCAACGCCTGAGGCTGATCGCAATCAACGAGTTCTACAAGAAGGTCGGCGACCGTGCTTCTGAGGCATTCCTCGCCGAAAAGGACTTTTTCGAGCGGTTCAAGGGCGTGCTGATCGGAGGGCCGACGCCGACAAAGGAGGAGTTTAATGATGGTGCGTTTCTGCATCACGAAATCCAGAAACGGGTTATCGGCCTCTTTGATGTGAGCTATACAAACGAAAGCGGGCTTGCAGAGCTCGTTGATGCGGCGGAAGAGGCGCTCCGGGGTGTCGAGGTGATGAAGGAAAAGCGCGTGATGGACCGTTTCTTCAAGGAACTCGTGAAGGAAAACGGCCTCGCCGCGTACGGGGAGGAGAGCATCCGCAAGAATCTCGAACTCGGGGCGGTCGATATCCTCCTTCTCTCCGGAAATCTCAGGAGGTCGCGGCTGCGCATCAGGTGCCAGAACTGCGGGGCTGAAGAGGAGCAGACGGTCCAGATGGAGCCGGGGAAGAGCGCGAAGGATATGGTGTTCGGCAACTGTGAAAAATGCAGCGCTCCCCGCTTCCTTGAGGATGAGACGGATATCATCGATGAACTGACGGATCTTGCGGATCAGAGCAATACGGCCGTCGAGATCATCTCGGATGATTTCGAGGAGGGATCGATGCTCTATAACGCATTCGGCGGCATTGCCGCGATACTGAGATACAGGACGGGAATGTGATGTATTTTACGGTCTACAATGAGATACGCGAGGCGCTGGCCGCACAAACGGGTTGCGGGGAGGCTGACCTGACCGACGGCGGGGAGCACGCCGATCTTGCCTCAACGGTCGCTTTCCGCCTCGCAAAAGTGCGGAAAATGGCGCCGGCCCGTATTGCCGCGGAGCTTGCGGAGGAGCTTCGCCCGATCCTCGAACCGCGGGACATTGCCGTCGAAGCGACGGGTCCCTACCTCAATTTCCGGTTCGGCATGTCTTATGTGCAGGGCGCGGTAAAGGCAGCCCTCTTACCCGGATTCGGAGCGATGCCGGTAAAAAAAGAGCGCATCTGCATTGAGCACACGAGCGCAAACCCGAACGGTCCGCTCCACGTGGGCCATATCAGGAACTCCATTATCGGCGATTCCCTTGCACGGGCGTTTCGGAAAGCGGGGTATCCGCTGGAAGTGGAGTATTATATCAACGACATGGGGCGTCAGATCGCGATCGTCTCCTGGGGTTTTTCGCATCTCGGTCTCGACCGCCGGGAGAATGAGAAGGCGGACCATTACGTTGCACGCGTCTATATCGCCGCAAACCGGGCAATTGAAGCGGATCCATCGATCAAGGAGGAGATCGAACGCCGGATGGCACTCATCGAGAGGGGCGACCCGGAGACGGTTGTCGCGTTTCGAAAGGCGGTGGATCTCTGTGTGGGCGGCATCAGGGAAACCCTCGCACGCCTCAATGTGAGCCACGACCGGTTTGTGCGGGAGAACGACTTTGTCCGCAATCACCATATGCTGGGTGTAATCAATCGCCTCAGACTCCTGCCGGAAGCACGGAACGAAGGAACGCTCTCGCTTGATCTCTCGGCGTTCGGGTTCGAGAAGGAGTACGTGATCCGCAGGAGCGACGGGACGTCGGTATACGCTGCCCGCGATCTTGCCTACCATGAGTGGAAGGCGCACAATTTTGACGTGGTCATCGATGTCCTCGGTGCGGACCACAAGCTGATTGGCGCCCAGCTTCAGGCGACACTCCGCCTGCTCGGTGTCCTGCCGCCAGAGATCGTTCACTTTGAGTTCGTCTCCCTCCCCGAAGGATCGATGAGCACCCGTGCAGGTACATTCGTCTCGGCAGACGAGCTGATCGATGAAGTGACGGTGCGGGCATTTGACGAGGTGACCGTACGGCGTCCCGAACTCCCCGAGGAACAACGGCGTGAAATCGCCCGTTCCGTTGCCGTCGGCGCAATCAGGTACGATATTATCAGGGTCTCTCCGGAGAAGAGCACTGTCTTCGATTGGAAGGAGGCCCTGAACTTCGAACGGCAGAGCGCCCCCTATATCCAGTATGCCCATGCCCGGGCGAGCAGTATTCTGGAAAAAGCGGGTAGTTACGAGGAGGCGTTTTCGTTCGCTACCGAGCACGAGATCCGCCTGGCAAAACAGATTGCCCGGTTCCCCCGTGTCATTGAGCTCGTCGTCACCGAACGGCGTCCGCACCTGCTCTCGGTCTACGCACGGGAACTGGCGGATCTCTTCAATACTTTTTACCGGTACGATCCGGTGTTGAAAAGCGAAGGGAAAACGAGGAACAGTCGCTTAACACTCGTGCGGGCCGCGCAAAATACGCTGAAGGAAGCACTGGAGACACTTGGTATCGATGCACTCGGAAGCATGTAAGTCTTTGAGAAAACAGGGCTACCAGTTTTTTTCCGCTACGTCGTCCGCTGCTCTCAAACCCTGCATGTGGAACGTGCGGGCACTCCGGGGCGGGGAAAAATGCTATAAAAACCGTTTTTACGGCATCGAAAGTCACCGGTGCGTCCAGATGACGCCGACGCTCCGCTGCAACCAGCGCTGCCTCTTCTGCTGGCGTTCGATGGAGCATGAGATCACGAACGAAGAAGAGATCGAGCCGGCCCTGATCCTGAAAAAGCTTCATAAACTGCAGAAGAAGGGCCTTTCGGGCCACAAGGTCTCCCCGCTGGTGACACCGGGGGCGTGGGAGGAAGCGATGTCCCCCACCATGGTCGCCATCTCGCTTTCCGGGGAGCCGACCTGCTACTCGCGCCTGCCGGAGCTTGTCGACCTCTTATCCACGGAGTATACGACATTCCTTGTCTCGAACGGCACCCGCCCGTGGGTGCTTGACCGCTGCCGCCCGTTTCAGCTCTACATCTCACTCGACGCGCCGGACGAGGAGACGTACCTGCGGCTCTGCCGCCCGAAGGGGGACTACTGGGAGCAGGTGCAGGAGAGCCTCTCCCTTCTCTCCTCACGCCGCTCCGCCATCCGTGTGACACTGGTCAGGGGCTGGAATGATTTCAGTCCCGAGGCCTATGCCCGCATGATCCAGGATTCGGGAACACGCTTTGTCGAGGTGAAGGGGTACATGCACCTCGGATACAGCTGCCGCCGCCTGGAGCGTTCATGCATGCCCGAGCATACGGAGGTCGCCCTGTTCGCACAGTCAATCGCTAAATACTGTGACTATGAAATTATTGATGAAAGCCCGGTATCCCGGGTGGTGTGTATGGAGCGGCGAGATATATGAGGTTTGATCCCGAAGCATGGAAACAGAAGGCACGGAAGGATTTTGATGCGGCATGGCATGAGGGTTCCGGCATTATCACACCGGCGGGAATCGGGGGCACCTATCCGCGATACGCCTGCCGGCGTGCCTCCCCCCACCCGATTGCGGAGACGATCGAGGCGCTGCGGCAGGTTTACCTGGCACTGGGATTTGATGAGGCACGCGTCCCTCTCATGATCGAGGAACAGGATGTGTACCGCCAGTTCGGCCCGGAGGCGAGTGCGGTTCTCGATCGTGTCTTCTACCTCGGAGGGCTCCCGCGACCGAATGTCGGGATTGCACGGGCGGAGCTTGACGCGATAGGTGCGATTATCGGACGCCCGCTCTCGGAGAATGAGGAAAACGGGCTCCGCGAGACGCTTCATGCATACAAAAAATCGGTGATCGACGGGGACGAGCTCACCGCTGAGCTGGCGGGAGTACTGTCCTGCGATGACGGTCTCGTGGTTCGCCTGCTCGATGAAACGTTCCCGGAATTCAAAAACCTCACGCCCGAATCCTCCCGCACCACACTCCGGAGCCACATGACGAGCGGATGGTTCATCTCCCTTGCCTCGCTCTGGGAGCACGTGCCCCTCCCCCTCCGCCTCTTCTCCGTCGACCGGTGCTTTCGCCGCGAACAGGAGGAGGGGCCGACGCGGCTCATGTCCTACCATTCGGCATCGTGCATCGTTGCCGGTGAGGATGTGACGGTTGAGGACGGAAAAGCGGTTTCCGAAGCCCTCCTCTCCGCCTTCGGGTTCATTGATTTCCAGTTCCGGCCCGATGAGAAGCGCTCCAAATACTATATTCCCGACACCCAGACGGAGGTATACGCACGCCACCCGGTACATGAATGGGTGGAAGTCGCCACGTTCGGGATGTACTCGCCTTCCGCGCTTGGCGAGTACGGCATCGGTGTCCCGGTGATGAATCTGGGCCTCGGAGTGGAGCGCCTCGCGATGATCCGGTATGGCGCCGATGACATCCGGAAACTCACCATGCCCCAGTTCTTTCCCCGGCAGCTCTCCGATCGCGAGATTGCCGCCGCCGTCGCGCTCCGTGACGAACCCGCCACGCCGGAGGGGCGTCGGTGCGCAACGGCCATCGCCGGTACCGCGGCTGCACACGCCACCGAACCCGGCCCCTGCTCCTTCGCGGCGTGGGAAGGGACGATTGAAGGAACGGGCGTGCATGTCTTCGTTGAAGAGCCGGAAACCGGTTCAAAGCTTTGCGGTCCTGCGACATTCAACGAGATTTTCGTATACGGGGGATCGGTGCTGGGCGTTCCGGATTCGGAGAAGTTCAGGGATGTCCGTGAAAAAGGCGCCCCGACCGGCATAACGTACCTCGAAGCTGCTGCACACCTTGCTGCTGCCCGGATCGAGGAAGCGGCCCGCTGCGGCACCGGTACGACAGTGCAGGTGAAGATGGTGAAACTCCCGAGCGAGATCAACTTAAAAATTCCCGGTTACGTGATGCGGTACATAACCGACAACAACAAGAAGGCGGATGTGCGGGGGCCCGTATTCCTGACCGTGCGGTCTGTTGCAGAAAGGCGCGGATGAAGCATGTTAACCGTACTTCTTGTGGATGACGAACCCGTCCTCCTTGAGCTGGGAAAGAGTTTTCTCGAACGAACAGGGGATATGGCGGTGGAGACGGAAGTATCTTCGGAGGCGGCTCTTCGCCGACCGGATCTCCTTTTTTTCGATGCCGTCGTCGCCGATTACGAGATGCCCGGCATGGACGGGATCGCATTTCTCAGGGAAGTCCGGCAAAAAAAGGCTGACATCCCCTTTATCATCTTCACAGGCCGGGGGCGCGAGGAGATTGTGGTCGAGGCGATCAACAGCGGCGCCGATTTTTACGTGCAGAAGGGCGGCTCGCCGGAGGCACAGTTTGCGGAGCTTATCCACAAGATAAAAACGTCGGTCGAGCGGCGAAAGGCGCTCGAGGAACTTCGTCTTGACGAGATGCGACTCGAAGCGCTCTTCATGCTGTACCAGATGACGGATGCACCGCTCTCGGCTATGATGCATTACGTCCTTGAGGAGGGGATCCGCCTCACGGGCAGCCGCATCGGCTATATTGCGTTTGTCAACGAGGATGAAACCGAACTGGAGATGTATGCGTGGTCAACCTCGGTGCTCCGGGAGTGTCGCATCGCGGACAAACCAAAGATCTTCCCGCTCGAGAAAACCGGCCTCTGGGGTGAGGCAGTCCGCCAGCGCCGTCCGATCGTCACCAATGACTATTCGGCTGACAACCCGCTGAAGAAAGGGTATCCCGGAGGACACGTCGCCCTGATCCGTCACATGAATGTACCCGTCTTCGATGGTGACCGGATTGTTGTGGTGGCCGGAGTCGGGAACAAGGTGCAGGCGTATGACGACACCGATGTGCTCCAGCTCTCCCTGCTGATGGGGGGGATGTGGCAGATCCTCAAGCGGAAACGGAATGAAGAGCAGCTCAGGAAGTATACCGAAGAGATTGCCACCCACTGCACCCGGCTTGCGGAACAGGAGGCCGCCCTCCAGGAGAGCGAAGAGCGTTTTTCCTTTGCCACCGGTGTCGCGGGTATCGGAGTGTGGGATCTCGATCTCCGTACGGATGAAACGTTTACGAACCGAAAGTTTAACGAGATGACCGGATATGTCGGGGAGGAACGGTTCAGCACGCTGAAACAGTGGGAGAGGATCGTCGATCCGGAAGATCTGCCCCGTCTCAGACTCCTTGCCAGAGAACATTGTGAAGGGAAAATCCCCTCGATTGAAGCGGAGTTTTGGGTGCGGTGCCGGGACGGCAGCAGGAAGTGGGTCTACAGCGTCGCGCGGATATCTGACCGCGATCACGAGGGAAGGCCTCTCAGGATCACCGGTATCCTTCAGGACGTGACCGAGAAACGGAAATTTCAGGATCAGCTGGAGGAGGCAAACAGAAAACTCATCCTGCTTTCCGATGTCACGCGCCACGATATCCTCAATCAGGTGACGGCTATTCTCGGCTATATATCGCTGCTGCAGGATATCACCCCCGGTGACCAGCAGCGGTTTGTCGATTCCATCGAGAAACTTGCGAAGACGATACAGGACCAGATCTCATTCACCCGCGAATACCAGGAGATCGGGATTCATCCGCCCGTATGGCTGCGCCTTGATGAAGTAATCGAAGGTGCCGCCCGGTCGGTGCCGCTGAACTCGATTACGCACCACATCGATACCGGCACCGTTGAGGTCTTTGCGGATCCGATGATCGAGCGCGTTATCCTGAACATTCTCGTCAATGCCTCCCTGCACGGTCAAAACGTAACGAGTATAAAAGCCTCGTTTACCGGAACGGCAGCGGGTATCCTGACATTCGAAGACAACGGGGTCGGGATTCCTCCTGACCAGAAATCAAAGATTTTTCAACGCGGTTTCGGTACAAATTCCGGTTTCGGTCTTTTTCTGACCCGTCAGATTCTTCAGATCAATAATATGTCGATCCGCGAGACCGGTGAGGAAGGGGCGGGTGCCCGGTTTGAAATATCTATCCCCGCCGGATTGTGGCGGGGATGCTGCAGCACTCTCCCGGACGAGGATGATTAGCAGGGATCGCCGTCGATTACATTATCAGGTGATTCTTCCACTCTACCGTATGGCAAAACAGATCTGCCCCATCATCAGCCGGGGATTTGAAACGCAGCACTGCCAGCGTGAGAACTACATGGCATGGGTTCCGCCGGAGGGTTCTTCCGGACAGGTTTCTCCGGGGTTTTGCGCCCTGATCGCCAGTGTTCGGCATCGGTGACCCTCCCGAGATTCCGTCACAGCATTCAGGCCGTATCTTTTTCGTTACGAATGATTTCGTGGACGATATCCACTGCTTCCCGCACAAACACCGGGCAGACCGAGGAGAAAAGGCCGCGCTCCCGTGCCGCCACGCTCCCCTCGGGCGTCGAGAGGTCCACGCCGATGAGGTCGCGGCATACCACGGTTCCGCATTGTTCCTCGAACCTGCGGAGGAACTCCCGCACGTTTCCGTACACGACTCTCTTCGCCTCCCGGTTGTCCGTCCTCCGTTCCGTGGCAATGCCGAGCGCCATGACAGCTCCTGTCACCGCGCCGCAGACGGCCCCGCTCTGCCCGATGCCGCCCCCGAATCCGCGGCTGATCGCCCTTGCATCCCCGGGTGACACCCCGTATTCTTCCGCAAAAACCGAGAATACCGCCTGCGAGCAGTTATATCCGCTCTGAAACCGCTCGACGGCACGATCCGCCTGTGAGGGAGGAAGCTCCATAAAGGACATGGGGGCCGGGGAGTCTTGAACCTGATGCATCTCCGGCGGGTGCCTGATCGCTCCGAACAGGGGATGGACGATGCCTCCCGCCCTGATTCGGACAGGCGGAAAAAAGGTGGTGTTCCGGAAAGGCAGGTATCAGAGCCCTGCAGCGAATTCCGCGTACGACGGGAAGACGTACTGGCAGGCACGGATCATGCCCTTTGTATAAGCGTGGCTGCCGCCGACACAGTCGGCAATTCTGCCGGTCAGGGAGACGCAGTCCGCCTTGCACTGGAAGATCGGGTTGTCTGCGGGAGTTGTGATTCCGTTTTCAAACGCAAACTTACCCTCGATGAAGTGCTGCTTTGCGTGGGCGTACGTCGACTTGAGCAGTGATACGTCGTAGCCTTCGCATTCGAGGCGGTTGATAATCGCATATCCGCGCTGGAGTGCGAGCGGCGCCTTTTCGACCATGTGCCCGACGTATTCGTTCCAGACGTCTGCAGGTGAGGGGTCAGGATACGGGGCTGCGGCGACCGGCACCGCAAATACTGCTGCGGCGCAGACAAGGACTGCGAGGCCGGCGAGTGCCGCCCTGATTCCGCGGCGGGGGGTGGTCGTGTGCTGTCCGGTGATTCGGGATGTGTCTGTGGTGTGAGTCATAGTCTCTCTTCCGTTTCCGGTGGTTATGCGGTGGGGGGGTCTCGCCCCCGTATCCGCTGAATACACTGTCGGGAGCGGGAGTATATATATGGAAAAAATGGGGGCGGTTCATATGTTGAACCGGCCGGTTCACCCCGCTCCTCTCACCGGCGCATGTCGTAACAATGACAAAATCCGGATTTTCGGGTCTGAATGTTATTTTACCAGCCGTTTGCCCCTAAGAACGGGATGTTATCTGTTCTGCCCGCTCCGCAGTATCTCATAGGATACGCATTTGTCCCGAATGCAGTGCCTTTTCCCGGCTCGTTTCCATTCCTGAAAGGCATTTTTCGCGATTTCTTCGCCCTGCCCTGAAGTTCGTTCTCCTTTTACCGGTCGCTGGTGTCCAGCTCCCCGGCCCTCCATTCGTTAACTATCGTCCGTGCGGATTGCCCACTCTTCCCTTTGAGCTGCGCATATTTCCAGAACAGGATGAAAAGAGCGAATATAAGGGCGATAACGAGAATCCATTCAATCATACGTGCCCTGTGAGCGAAACGGTGAACAGCGTCTTCTCCGTGGCTACCCCCCGGATTTTCTTCGCCCCCCTATTCATCAGCGGAATAGTTCTTCACAACCGACTCCGCCACCTTCTCATCGGCTTCTTCCGCCTTACGCCCGAACCGGATGCCTGCTTCAAGTGCCCGGGAAAAGCACGCTTCGGCGTCACTGATCTCGAAGTAGTCGCATTCGCCCGTGACCTTGTCCTTCAGAACGCGTGCTAAGGAGGGATCGAGCAGGATTGCTTGGTGATAGCACTGGACCGCTTCCCGGATCATTCCGGTCGAGGCACAGATATCGCCCCGGAGAATCCACGCCCCGGTTATCTCCGGGTCGAGGCGAAGCGCTTGGTCGAGGAGGGCGAGGATATCATTCGCCGTTCCGGTACCTTCAAGCATCTTCGCCGAATCATAAAGCAGTTTTGCCCGGATGAATTCATCTTCGGCCATTCGTGCGTTCCTCCTGTACATGATCGGGGGGCCCTGCCTTTCGTCCCCGTGTGGTTCCATAACCACGGCAGGATAAATAGGTTTTTCTGAGCCCGGGCCGTCAGCCCTGTCAGAGAACGGTATCCGCGATGATGGAAACCGCATAGACTGCCATCGCGACGTGGAAGTAAGGGAGCTGCGCAAGCGCCGTTTTTGGGCTTTCGACCTGAAAAATTCGGACATTTGCCATAGTGAGAAGAAGCAGGCCGAGCAGGAACCCCCCGCGGGCGATCCATCCGAGCCGTGCGGCGAAGAGTAGGGCGAAGCCGGCGTGAATGATGGTCGCGAGAAGGATCCACACCGCCGTCCCGTGTTCGCCGTGCAGCACCGTCACCGACGCCATCTCCCGTGCCCGGTCGTTTGCGATATCGGCAAGATCGTTCACGGCAAGGTGCGCCTCGGCAAACGGGTAGAAGAAGAGGAAGTAGAGGAGTGCGGTTGTGTCGGGCTGGCCTGCGGCGAGGTACCCCGCGACCGGAAAGAGGGCGAAGTCGGTGCGCCCGACGAGCTGTGCGATCGGCCATGCCTGCTGCCTTTTTTTCAGCTGGTAGAATATCTCGGCGCAGTATGCAAACACCATGATTACGAACACGAGCTGCGAATGCGGCGGGGGAAGGGTGAAGATCAGCGCCGTCGTGACAAACAGAAACCCGAGAACAAGGGCTGCAGCGCGGCCGGGAGTGATCAGGCCGAGGGGCAGCGGGCGGGTGCCGAAAAGCCGCCAGTACCGCGTCATCGAGGGATCGATGTCACGGGTATCGCGCTCCCGGTCGACGATGTCGTTGAGCACCATGCCTCCCTCGAAGCCGAACAGGCCGATGAGCGCCACCGTCACGGTCGTCGTCCATGCAAATCCGCCGTATTCCCGGTATGCAAGCGCGAGCCCCGAACAGAAGAGCAGCGGCCATGCCCAGGCGAAGTGGAACCGGGTCAGATCGATCCACGCACGCAGGGAGGAGTACACGAGTCAGTATTACCATACTCCTTCTTGATTCCATCTCTCCCGGAGAGCAGTCGGGAATGGTTTATCAAAATGCCCGCCGATTCACTCCTGTATGAAAATCCCCGGTATTTTTCTGGTACTGCTGATCCTTGCCGCTGTGTGCATACTCTGGAGTGCCGGGTGTACGGGAGCGGGGCCTCCCCCGGAGGGAGGTCCGGCATCACCGGTTTCCTGGCTCGGAAATGTTACAGGCCAGTCCCGGTATGCGTACGCCACATGGGGAATCTCCGTGGTCGATCCCGCCACCGGGGAGGTCCTCTACGCCGAGAACCCGGGTAATCTCTTCACGGCAGGATCGACGACGAAATGCTTCACGGTAGCGGCAGCACTGGAGATGCTCGGCCCCGGATACCGTTTTACAACACCGGTCTTCGCTCGCGGCACCATCGCTCCGGGCGGGGTCCTCGACGGCATCCTGATCCTTGTCGCATCGGGCGATCCCACGATGGGGGGGCGCACCCTTGCGAACGGGACAATCGCCTTTACCAACGCGGATCATGGTGACGCGAATGCTCTCGGCGGCGCCCTCCTCACCCCGACCGATCCGCTCGCAGGCCTTGACGATCTCGCGCTTCAGGTCCGGAATGTCGGGATTACCCGTGTAAAAGACGTGGTCATCGACGACCGGCTCTTTGAAACGGCACAGCTCGCCGATGAAAATCCCGTTACGCCCATCATCATCAACGACAACCTCATCGATATCATCATCACTCCGGCGGCGGAGGGATCGCCGGCTATGGTTGCCATGCGACCGGAAACTACGGTCTGGACGCTGGATGCGGACGTCGGCACCGGAGCACCCGGAGGAGAGCCGGGGATTGTGATTTACGGGGATGACGGGACGATTTCAGTGGCGGGGACCGTTCCGGCGGATGGCGGGACGGAAGTGCGGACGTTCCGCCCGCCCGATGCCGCCTCCTTTGCCCGGTCGCTCTTTATCGGGGCGCTGGAGCGGGCGGGTGTCGCCGTCGACGCACCTCCGGACGGCGTAAATCCCGCTTTCCTCCTCCCAAAACCCGCGGCCTCCGATATGGAACGTGTCGCAGAACTGGTTTCTCCGCCGTTTTCGGAAAACGCAAAGCTGATTCTCAAGGTGAGCCAGAACCTGCACGCCAACACACTGCTCGGGATCATGGCGGCGCAGCGCGGTTACCGGACCGTGCAGGAAGGCCTTGCCCAGGAATGGAGCCTGCTTGCCCTGGCAGAAATCGATCCCGCATCGCTGACTCTCATCGACGGAGAGGGTTCCGGGGGAAACCGGATCAGCCCGGAAGCGATGACCGCGCTTCTCCGGTTTATGGCACACCGACCATATACCCACTACTACCGGGACGCCCTGCCCGTCCTGGGTGTGGACGGGACACTTGCGGAGTCCGTTCCTCCCGGGAGCCCTGCACGGGGAATGGTGCAGGCGAAGACCGGAACGGTGGTCTCCGGAGACATGAGCGGGATTTTTTTAAACGCAAGGGCGATGGCCGGGTACTTGACGGCGAAGAGCGGTCGTGAACTCGTCTTTGCAGTCTTTGTCAATGATGTCCGCATTACCGGCATCCCTGATGCCATCGCGGTGGGAAACGACCTCGGGCGGATTGCGGAACTCCTGTACGAAGCATACTAAGCTCTCCCTTTTTCTTCCGTCACGGGAGCGGTGAGGCATGCTCTTTCCGCCCCGGCATGGCGGGACGACTGGGATACCCCGCTCCGGGCGTGTTGCGCACCTCCGGACGGCAGCCCTTTTTCGTGACAGGAAAGGGGGCTGAAAAATCGCGTTCTTTGAGCGCTATGCTGACATCTCCGGGTACGTCTTTTACCTGCTCAAACGGGAAGAATAAGTGAAAGGGGAACCGCAACGCCCTTTTTTATGATATCCTCCGGAGATCCCCCGCTCCCGCGAGCCGCCGCGACTCAAGGACAAGCTCCGGTACCAGCAGATCACGGTTCTCCCGTGTGAGGGTTCGGAGCACGATGCCGGGGCGTTTTTTGATGCTTTCGATAAACGTGTCTCCCCGCAGTGCAATGGTGGCGATGACGAACACCCCGCTGTCGAGGATATGCATGAGATATGTCCTGAAACGCGGTGAGAGGCATTCCATCTTCCCGATTTCGTCCACTATTATGACGCCTGCCCCCTCAGGCAGCGCTTCGGGATCCCCGAGAAATGCCTCGAGCCCCGCCACATCGACGCCGTATTTCCCGACTCGCGGGCCTTTCATGCCCGTCCGGGCGAGTATCTGCCGCCGCCCCGACAGGGAGACGAGGTCAAACCCGGTGCGCACTCCCCGCTCGCGGACCTCGGCAGTGTAAAAACCGGCCGGCCGGGCGTCACGGAGAGATTCGATGATGCGCAGGACTGCGGTCGTTTTGCCCGAGCCCGGCGGCCCAGTGATCAGGAGTGCGGCAGGGCGCATCGGAATCTCCGATTATTCCCTGAATTCCACTTCGACACCGCCGAACCACCCTGTGGCGACGTTGAAGAGAAAGGCGGCTATCGCGCCATAGACAAACCCGCCGACAGCGGCGCCGATCGTTCCGGCGAAGATTGCGATGATGCCTGCCGTCGTCGCGGCCATGCCGGGGATACCGAACGAGCCGGCCACTGCACCGCCGAGAATCATCAGGAGGAGAAATATGATGCCCAGGATCAGCCCGATGACCATCATGATTGCGGCACTCACCTTTGCAACCGAAAAGACACCTAAATGAACAATTTCCGTCATACGGGAATCCTCTCACGGTCAGGGGATAATGCTTGCCATCCTTCTGCCAGCAGGGTGAGAATCCGCTCCGCTCCCGCCTTGTCGAGCGGTCGGTTGTCGTTTCCGCACTTCGGCGAATGGATGCATGAAGGGCATCCCGAGGTGCAGGGACAGTCCCTGACGACGTCGCGGGCGGTCCCGGCAAGGGAGGGAAAGAGGGAATACGCCTTTTCTGCAAGCCCGATCCCCCCTTCATATCCGTCATAGATGAGGATCGTCGCTGCAGCCGTATCGGGATGCCACGGAGTTGAAAATCCGCCGATATCCCGGCGATCGCAGAGCACGTGGACCGGCATCATCGCGATGAGTTCGTGCTCAGCGCCGTGCAGTGCCCCGGCAGGGTCCATGTCGTCTTCGGAAAGGCGTTCAACCTCCGCTTCAGGGAGCGTGACCCACAGCGCCCGGGTGGTGAAGACGGTCGGCGGGAGGGAAAGGGGGTGGGTTTCAAGGAGCGTGTCATAGCGGCGGAGCTGGTACTGCCGGTACTGCTCGGTGATTCTCACATCCCCGAAACAGAGCGTCCCCCCGTCCCCTGTGCGGGAGGTTCGCGTCCCGATGATCGAGATTTCCACGGACCTGAGGGCCCGCGTGTGGCAGTCCGTCTCTTCCGGGCGGAGGGTGATCGAGCGGGCGTCGAGGTCGAAGCCGGTAACGAGATAAGTCTCCCCCTGATGAAGGTGGATCGCACCCGGATGGGCCTCCCGAAATGCCTGGTTCCTGTCCATAGTCTCGAGGACCTGTCCGCTGCACGAGACCCTGAACGATTCACCGGAGGCCGTTCCGAGAGGGCACGCCTCCGATGCACGGCCGCGTCCCGCATAGGCCCACCCCTTCCGGGTTCCGGCAAGGATTCCGGCATCGGCGAGTGCCCTGACCGCATCTCCGGCATCCGGACCGAAGAAGCGCGCCTCACCGTCGGGTGCGAGCGGCGCCTCCGCCGCAGCACAGAGCAGGTGTCCTGCGAGGATGTACGGGTTTGCAGGATCGAGAATGGCGTGTTCACAGGGCTTTTCGAAGAAAGAACCGGGATGGCGAGCGAAATACTGGTCCAGCGCGTTGTCGGATGCGACGAGCACCGACCACGATGTGTAACTCCTTCGTCCCGCCCGTCCTGCCTGCTGCCACGCAGCCATCATGCTCCCCGGGAATCCTGCCATTATCACCGCATCGAGAGAGCCCACGTCGATTCCCAGTTCGAGGGCATTTGTGGAGACCACCGCGGAAAGACTGCCATCTCTGAGTTTTTTTTCGATTTCCCGTCGTTCTCCCGGGAGGTATCCGGCCCGGTAGGGGGCCACGGACTCCGCTCTCCCCCCGTTTTGGACGAGGGTGCTCCGGGCATGCCGGGTGATCGCTTCGGCCATTGTGCGCGAGGGTGTGAAACAGAGCGTCTGCAACCCGTCTTCAACAGATGCCAGCAGGAGATCATGCACGGCCCGGGAGAGGGAGACACCCCCTCCCCGGATCGCGGCAGGATTCGCAAGCAGGAAGTGCCGCACCCCCCGGGGCGATCCGTCGGCGTCGACGACGACCGAGGCCCTGCCGGTCAGCAGCGCGGCAAATTCTCCGGGGTTTGCGATTGTGGCGGTGGAGAGGATGAATTGAGGGCGGCTCCCGTACTTTTCGGCGATCCGGAGCAGCCTCCGGAGCAGGAACGCCGCATGCGTTCCGAAGACACCCCTGTACCTGTGCGCCTCATCGATGACCACGTACCTGAGCTGTTCGAAAAACCCTGCCCATTTGGGGTGCCACGCCAGCAAATGGTGGATTTCGTGCGGATTTGAGAGCACGATGCGCGATCTCTCACGGATGCGGGGACGGAGGTGTGCAGGTGTATCGCCGTCGTACACGGCACTCCCTGCCGGAAAACCGGTGAATTCCTCGAGTGCGCGAAAGCCCGAGAGCTGGTCGTGGGCAAGTGCTTTCGCGGGGTACAGGCAGAGGGCGGTTGTCTGCTCACCGGAACAGAGGCTTTCAAAGATCGGAAGCAGAAACGCGAGGCTTTTTCCTGACGCAGTCGGTGTGGTGAGGATGACGTCCCGTCCTTCCCTGACAGCATCGATCGCGGTGCACTGGTGGGTATAGAGCCGGATGCCGCGTGCCGTGAGGTATGCCTCGAGCAGATCCGGGAGCGGCTTTCCAAGCCTTCCGTAGGACCCGTCACGCCCCGGGATACATTCATGGTGGGTGATGAGAGGGTGCGAACCGCTTTCAAACACCTGCATGATTGTCCTCCCGGAGCAGCAGGAACAGGCGGGCAAGCGAGATGACGTCAAGGCGGTTGTGCTCCACGATAGGCACGAGCGGCCCGGGATTGCCGGTGCGCATGTATGCCTCGTAGAATTCCGGGACCATGGCGCTCGGGACATCGTCCGTGCGGACGGTCGAACAAAAGCGGGTCTCCAGCGTTCCGAGACGGAAGTCCGGGAGCATGCCTTTCCACCGGCGGCGTGAGAAGTGGAGCACGTCGTAATGGGGGAGGGTCGGTACGGGCGGATGCCCGTAATACGCGATACGTCCCGATAGGTACGGCATATCGAACGATTTTCCGTTGAACGTGACAAGGGCGGGCTGTCCGTCCGTGAAGTGGGAACAGACTGCACAGAGTGCCGCCTCCTCCTCTCCGATGTCCCGCAGGAGATACTGGCTGACGGAGAGCCCGTGCGTCCCGAGGCGCCCGATACCGACGAGGATGACCGGCCGGGAGCACAAGCCGAGTGTCTCGATGTCGAGAAAGACCAGTTCTTCGTTACGGAAAAAACCTGATGTTGCGAGGGCACGAGGATGAGAAGCTGTATGGCGGCAGGCAATATGGCGGAGAAGCGCACCCGTGTCGCGCGAGTTTAGAATCGCACAAAAATCGCGTGCATGCCCGTGAAAACGAGGGTGGCGGCACAGGTCGCCGATTGAATAATACCCCCGGCTGTGCAGCACGGCCTCGGTACAGGGACCGATGCCCGGGATGAGCCGGAGGTCGGAACAAAGCGATCGGGCCGCGGCCTCCGGGTCCGGTGCGGGGGCCTCGACCGGGGCAGTGCTTGTTATCACGAAGCAGGGGCCCGCGGCGGTCTCTTCCTCGTGTCCGGAGAAGGTATCCCCGATTTCCGAGCCCCGGTAACGGGCGAGAAGACGGTCACGCAGCAGGAGGCTCGTCTCATACTCCGATCGAAAGACCGGAGTCGCGGCAAGGCCCGCTGCGAAAACGTTTCCGTCCCGTACGATGCTGTATTCCCGGCGATCCGCGATCTGCCGCCGCCAGCGGTTCGCGGCGCTCTCGAAAAGAGGCTGCACTGCCATTATGTTCACGTGGTTTTCAGGGCGCAGCAGGTAAAGAGGCGGGCGTGGGGGGTGAAAGTGACCGGAAGGCAGCGGTGATGCCCCATGCCGGGTATTTTTCATATTCCCGGTCGAATACATGTACAGCACATGGCGGAAAGACACGATCGTACTCTCGCAGTGATCGCCGGAACTCTGCTTGCCCTGATGGCAGCGGGCACTGCGGGCTGCCTTGCCGGCCTGATCCCGAATGAGATTGTCTATCCCGGAATCACGCCTGTTTCGGGCGTCCCACCTCTCCCTGATGCCGTGTACGTTTTCCCGTTTCAGGACCAAACCATATCCTTCGCGGTACCCGTGGACAGCGCGCTTCTCGCGGGTGCCCGGCAGGCGGAGAAGAGCGCCCATATTTACGGCGATCTTTCCGAGGAGGAATGGCTTCCCGGATATTATCTTTCCTTTATTTCGGATCCTGACCTGCTTCCCCTGTACGATGCGCTCGGGGAGCGTTTCGACGCTGTCCGGAAGGCAAAATCGCTGGATAACGACGCATATCTCGAGCTGATCTCTACGTTTGTGCAGTCCATTCCGTACGAGACCGATGCGATGCTTGTCGCACCGAAGTTTGCAATCGAGACTATTGCGGATGGGAAAGGAGACTGCGACGATAAAAGCCTCCTTCTCGCAGCGCTCCTCGCTCGCGAGGGGTATGCGGTGGCTCTCCTGTATTTTGAACCCGAGCAGCATATGGCCGTAGGGGTCACCGCATCCGGTTTCAGCTACGGGAATTCAGGGTATGCCTACATCGAAGCGACCAATGTGAGCTATATTGGCATCCCCCCCGATGAGCTGACAGGAGGTGTTGTCCTCACGTCCGAGCCCGTTATCATCCCGGTCGGCAGCGGTACGGCCGGGTACGGCCGGTGCGATGAAACACGGGTTATCGACGATGCACGCATGCGTGCCAAAGCGGCGATTGTCGCTTATGAGGCAGACGTGGCCGCCATGGATGCGGAGATGGACGGCTCTCTCGCGGATCTTGAGGCACTGGCAGCGAGGATGGAGGCGCTCCGGCATGCCGGACGGAATGAGGAGTACAACGCCCTCGTGCCGGTTTACAATTCAAAGGCGGCCGCATATAACGAGGATATCGGTACAATGCAGCCTTCGATTGATTCCTACAACCGGCAGGTCCTGATATTCAATTACATCGTCACCCATGTGCACGATCGGCCCGGAACCTATGCCTGGCTCATGTCGACGGGCGCCTGACGGGTATCACCACTCACGGGGAGCGGGGACACGGACACGGGGGCCGGGCACACGGATCCAGCGCCGTGCCGGGGGAGCGCGTTCGGGGCCGGCGGTTGCGATAAAGCCACTCTTGCAGAGCTGGGGGCGGCGGATGACCTGCGGGTGTTCGGCCGCACGTTCGGCGAGATGTATGAAAGTTTCCAGCATATACGTTTACACGGCGGAAACGGCATAAGGGCGTTTGCCGTGGGGGGGGTGAAAGTGTATCAGTCCCGCTCCCGCACCCAGCGGGCAAACACCGGGTCGGCAAGTGCGTACACACCCCGTGACTTTCGTTCGACCACACCTTTTTCGCGCAGGTACCCGAGGAACCTGCTGATATTGGATATCCGTTCCCCGCAGCCTGCTGCGAGCGCTCCCGGCGTCGTCTGCCCCGCTGCAATACCCGCGACGATCACCCGCTCCTTCGGTCCGAGCGCAGTGAGTTCGGCCCGGAATAGAAGCGCCCCTTCTTCGCGAAGAAAAGCCTCTTCCGCCTTCCCGACACTATCCCGTTCGGTCCGCCCCGACCTGCCGATCATTCTGCCTATAAACTGGATATAGAAGGGAATGCCGCCTGAAAATTCAAATACCCGGGAGATGTCGCCGTCAGATACGGGAAGGTCCCTCCTGAGGAGCGCGGCGGTCTCCTCCCTGGAGAGCGGACCCACCTCACGTACGATCAGCTGCCGGTAAAACGGCGACGTGGCGGAGAGCACGGTCATATCCATCGTGCTCCGCACCGATCCGGTGATGCAGAGAACGGTATGTTCCCACCGCTCCTGAATGGTGCGTATGGTTTTGAGCACCTGCTCCCCGATACGGCTTCCTCCGGTTTTCAGGTCCATGATGGCGGGAAACTCGTCCAACATCAGCACGCATTTTGTCTGTGTGGCATGCGCAAGCTGCTCCCCGAGCCAGAGCGCTTTTTCAAACATCTCTCTTTCGTCCGTCTCCCTGTCAACCGAAAAGAGGAGTTCGATGTCGTGGTATGCGATCGTGACGCTGGAGTTTTCCAGCAGGGTTCTGAGCACCGAAAGCGGCATACGCATCAGGTCACGCGCCCGGTGGGCAAGGCCTGTTACCGGCCGGTAGGCGTCCAGAATTGCAGCGGAGAGCATCCGTGCGCATTCCCCGAGAGACGGGTCGAGCAGGC
>LKUD01000047.1 GCA_001412355.1 Methanoculleus sp. SDB | reverse complement strand
ACCCTCAGGGAACAGGGTATCTCCGTGGACGTGCGGCACATCATGCTCGTCGCCGACATGATGTGCATGGAGGGCGAAGTCAAGCAGATCGGCCGTCACGGTATTGCCGGTGAGAAGGAAAGTGTGCTTTCCCGTGCGGCATTCGAAGTGACGGTAAATCACCTGCTGGATGCGGCGGTTGCCAATGAAGTGGATATCCTTCAGGGCGTAACGGAGAACGTTATCGTCGGTCAGCCAATCCAGCTCGGTACCGGTGATGTCAAACTCATTGCAAAACCAATTAATCAGGAGTAACTTAAAATGGATTTCGAAACGTCATTACGTCGGGCAATTAAATCAGGGACCGTTTCAATCGGCCAGAACTCGACGAAGGCATGCATCAAAGAGGGAACAGCACAGATGGTCGTCATCGCAAAAAACTGCCCGAACGACATTATTGAGACTCTTGATGAGCAGGCGAACGTGTTCACGCACCGCTACGATGGTTCGAGTATTCAACTCGGCAAAGTATGCGGCAAACCGTTCATGGTCAGCGCCCTTGCCATTGTGGATGCCGGCGAATCCGACATCCTCTCAATTAAGAGGATCTGAAATATGGGAGAAGTCATTCTCACCGAGCAAACGCTCCAGCTCATGGCCCAGTTTGAGGAGATTACCGGTGCCGGAAGCCGCGACTGCATCATCGATGAGCGCAACGAACGACTTATCTTTGTCATCAACCCCGGTGAAATGGGCCGTGCAATCGGAAAACAGGGTTCAAGCATTAAAAAAGCATCTGATATCCTTGGAAAGCGTATCGAGGTCGTGGAATACTCAAACGATCTCGAACAATTCCTGAAAAACTGTTTCCTTCCTGCACAGGTGCTTTCCATCGAATTTGAAGAAAGGGAGGATGGAGAACGCGTCGCCCTCGTCGATGTCCGTGAGGAAGACCGGGGAATTGCGATTGGAAAGGCAGGCAAAAATATATTCAAGGCGAAACAGCTTGTACGGCGTCAGTATGATATTGCTGATGTGCAACTGGTTCAGGAAGATTTCGCCTGACCTTTTTTCCGGGAGATTTTTTTTCCTTTTAACGTGCGCAGGGTATGCCCCGCACTTAAAAATCCGCAAGGATCTGGTTGAAATCCAGAGTTGCCGGGTCACCGGTTTGTTTCGCGGTTTCTATACACCGGATGATGCGCTCGATGATCTCCGATTCGCTCCGCGGTGTGGTGCCCTGCAGGAGATTGTCGAGAACGTTGTTGTGGTAAATCACATGCTGGAGCCGTATCTTCTCATGATATCCGATGACGGCAACGAATGAATTGCTTTTTTGATCGTAGGTGAGCGAGATGATATTGTCGGCGTTGACGTAGGTATTTTCAAGGGACTTGACCCAGACCATGCAGTTAGTGTTGTCCTGACACGGGAAAAATATATTTTTTAGTTTTCGGGTAATATATCCGGGGATTGAACCTGAAAGCGGCATTTTTGATGTAAATCCAATTTCAGGCCCGATACACAACCCTAGAACCCCGTGAAAGAGGGGGGCAGAGCCCAGGGATCCACCGGCAGCGCATGGGTCCGGTAATACCGGAACAGCTGCCTGCCCCACTCCACAGCCCTTTCCGACATGCTGGTGAGTGTGTGCATGCAGTCGTAGGTCACGCCGTCATTCTGATAAAAACCGCAGGAAATGCAGCTGTCGGTAACCAGCATCCCGACACCGACGGGATGGTCCGTGACATACATGCGGAAACGTCCGCATCCGCTCAGCGGGGCAAACTGATCCGAGTACGGAGGGCGCGAGAGTTCCCGGAGAAGGGCGGGGGTTACGATGAGTTCCACAGACGCACCTTCACCGACACGTTTCGTAATCGCACTGGCAATGCCGGGGCTTGTCCATGCCGAAATGCCGCGGATAGTATCGGCGGTCCCGATGACGTGAGAGAGGTGTTCGAAATTCCGGAAGGCATTTGCGGATGTGTTCGCAATGAGCTCCGCATCATGCAGGTGACCGAGGCTGTTTAAGAAATAATCGGGGATCTTTCCCAGAGAATGCCCCATCCAGAAATCGCGATGTCGTGACAGGAGTGCATGAATCTCAAGAACACTCCGGATCTGTACTGAAGCCGCATCTCCGGCCCGGGTTAAGGCATAGACGCCGTTTTCATTGATGACGAGCCCTTCATCCCATAACGTGCGCAGGCCTGAACGGAACAATGCTGCACTGCCCGCCACCTGTTGCAGTATTTTCCGTGTGGGATTACTGTTCTGGAGGTAAACAAGCATGCGAACTGCCGGTTTCGAGCGGATAACCCGCTGGGCCGTTTTGACCGGGTAACGGACCGCACCACCCTGCCCGGAAGAGAGCGTGGCGTCACCCCCGCTCCCGTTGAAGGAAAAAACCATATTTTCAATATTTCTGGCAAGAATACTGCCAATCGGCGTAAGGTGAATACTATCATTGTCGTGAAAAAGAAGGTGATCATCAGCGAGTTCACGCAACCGGGGATACAGGGATGACGGCCGGATTTCCGCATCCCTGCTGAGAGCGGGAAGCGTTAACGGCCCCGATATCAGCTGAATGAGGGACATGAGCTTAATATGTGAAGCAAAGAGAGATGAAATTCCTGAATGCATCGTATCGAGGCGTGAGTCCCCGGGCATAACAGCACCAGTAAGCCATATTCCGGTATGCCCTCTTTAAGGTTCGTTTTTTCACGTAGCTCTTTCCCGGATGGGACACGAGGGAATGTGGAGATTTATATATGATTTGAGGTGATAGATATGCACCGGGGATTATCGATAATCCCCGTACCTTTGATGCGCATCACCGGAGCGAACCTATGAGATCCATCCTGCTTGTTGACCAAAATGCCGAATCCTCCGAAAAAACTGCACGGTTTTTGCAGAGTAACGGTATCTCCCCGGTTGTCGTCGCACATTCACCCGCGCAGGCGCTTCTGATCCTCGGGACCAGCAGAATCGATGGTATTGCTGCAGCATTCGATCTTTCCGGAGGAGACGCCATCACGCTTCTCAGGGAGATCCGGCAATCCGGTTCCGATGTTCCTTTCATTCTCTGGAAGGCGCCGGACGATTCGGAGACCACCATGCAGGCACTGAACTCGGGCGCAGACGCGTATATTCCCAGAGAAGCCGACACCTCCGATGAGCACCTCCGCCTGTATGACGCACTCAGCCGCATTACCGTGGCGGAAAAATCCGCTTCCGGAGATTCTGAAGGCAGCAGCATGGTGAACGGAATCACCCGCTCACTTGAGATTCTCCTCTCTGAGCGGGATACCGACAAAGCGGTGAACGCATCGCTCGCGATCCTCGGTACGGCAATGAAAGCAGATCGTGCATACATTTTTGAAAATTCCTATGATCCCGCCAATGACACTATGAAAGCGGGCCTGCGGTATGAATGGGTGCGGGATTTTATCACGCCGCAGAGTGATAATTCCGATCTTCAGGATGTCCCGTTCGAGAGTGTCGTTTCGCGATGGTTCGGGATCCTCTCACAGGGCGGTTTCGTATCAGGCAATGTAGCGGATTTTCCTGACAGCGAGCGGGAAGTTCTCGAACCGCGGGGCATACTATCCCTCCTTGCCGTGCCGATTATGGCAAATGGTTCTTTCTGGGGATTTCTTGAATTTGATTCCTGTTCGGCACCCCGACGATGGAGCGACAGCGATCTGTCTTCCCTGCGGACGTCTGCGAACGTGATCGGGATGGCCATCCAGCAGCGCCGCAGCGAGGAGGCGGAGATCGAAAAAAAGAAGATAATTCAGACGCTGCTGGACTCTATTCCCGATACTGCCATTCTCCTCGATGTGGAAGGCAATTTCCTCGCACTCAACCGCAGAGCCCTCTCCTGCCTGCAAAAAATAAATGCGAAGCGCGATCTCGGATATCGCGACCTGATTGGTAAGAATTTTTGTCATTTCATGCCCCCGAAACTGATCGAATCACGCAATACCCCCGTTATCCGGGCGGTCGTTACCGGGAGACCCGTTGAGTTCGAAGACGAGTACGGGGAGCATATTTATCAGAACAATATCGTTCCTATTCCGAACGGAACGGGAACCGTTACGATGCTCGCGGTATACAACCGGGATATAACACGGATGAAACAGGCGGAAAGCGTCCTGAACCTGAAGCGGGATATCCTCTACGGGATGATCGACAGTAGCAGCGACCTTCTCGCCGCCCTTGACACGGACTTCCGTTTTATCGCGTTTAATTCTGCATATAAAAAGACATTCCAGCGTGCATTCGGGACCAACCCTGAACTCGGAATGCGGCTTGATGATACCCTGTCCCACATCCCCGAATCGCGGGATAAGCTGGCGGCATTGTGGGGGCTTGCCCTCAAGGGGAGGGAATACTGTTGTGTCGAACAGCTGGGCACCGGAGCGAATTACGAGTTTGTCTTTAACGCATTGAAGGATTCCCGTAACAACCTGATCGGCGCGACACATATTGCACGCGACATCACCACGCGGCAACAGGCCGAGAAGGCGCTCAGGCAACTGAACAACAAACTCACTCTCCTCAGTTCGATCACGCGCCATGATATCCGCAATCAGCTCACGGTGATCTTCGGATTCCTTGAGATTCTGGATACGCAAGCCCAGGATGAAGAGACATCCTACAGTATAGCGAAGATTAAGGAGGCCGCGCGGACGATCCTCAGACAGGTGGAATTCTCACACGACTATCAGGAGATAGGGGTGCGGGAACCACAATGGTTCACTGCCGCAGAGGTAATACGGAAAGCTGCCGGCATGTTTGATACGGGCAGAGTCGGGATACTGGTGCAGACCGGAACCGCCCGGATCCACGCCGATCCGCTTCTAGAAAAGGTCTTCTACAACCTGATTGACAATTCAATGCGCTACGGGGGGGATGGTCTCACCACGATTCGCTTTTCCACGGCGGAGACGGAGACGGAACTCGTCATTTTCTGCGAGGATGACGGATCAGGGATACCTCAGAATATAAAAGAACTTATTTTCATACAGGGGTACGGAAGAAACACGGGATTCGGTCTATTCCTCATCCGGGAAATCCTGCACATCACCGGCATAACGATCCGGGAAACCGGGGTGGAAGGGCAGGGAGCACGGTTCGAGATGCATATCCCCCGTGCATCGTACAGGATGGGTCCCGTCGATACCTGATACAACGGCTTATTTTATGCCCGGATACGCCGGTCCGCTGCGGCGATTCCTTTCCCGGGCACTTTTTCACCGTGATATTCCGTAAACTGCTTGAGGGAGACGGTGAGATCACGCGTGAATGCAAAGTACCCGACCTGAGAGTTGCGGCAGAGGTTAAATGCCATGTCCATCAGACCGCGTGGATCGGGGCGTGCTTCCCCGAGCCATATATGGAAAATATTGCCGCCGTCGACTATCGGGAAGAAGACGTGCTCTATCTCAAGCCGCTCGGTGAGGCTGACATCCGCGCCGGGCGTGACATGGGTGCCGTTCGTGTAATATACCGGGAGATCCAGTGTTTCTCCGATCCGTTCGAGAGCCTGTTCCCGATCGCCTTTGATGACCCGGAACGCATAATCGTGGAACCGTTTGTCGATGAGATCGGCAACCGCAAACCGCATGCCTGTCGTCTCAGCCGGTGTGCGGGCGAGGGCAATCGTCATGCCGGACTTCGCTGAGAGCTCTTTTGCGTAGAGTTCCATCTCAGTCATCGCACGAATGGCAAAGTGAAATGCCTCTTTGCTCTCGTGAAGCTGGCTCCCCGTGTGGTGCTGCACCATCTCATTCACGCCGACGATCCCGATGGTGTACACGAGTCCGTCGAGATCGACACCGACAGCACCCCGTTCGCCGGTGTTCGGGTCGACCGGACGCTGCATCGCAAAAGGCATGCGCCCGTTCGCCCGGATATTCTCCATCCACCGGCGTTTGATCCGAAAGACCTCCATGGACACGTCCATGAGTTTTTTGAGTTCTGCGAAGAGCCGTGCGTCGTCTCCTTCCGCCCGGTACGCAGCACGCGGACAGTTGACGGAGAGGACCTGCCACGATCCCATGCTGAAATGCTTCCCGTTCTCAAAGATGAGTTTATTATCAAAATCGCTGTCGTTGTCCGCGAGTGACGAGAACTGGTAGGCACAGCACTGGTAGCACGAGATCCCTTCGCCCGCCCCCCGGTATGCCGGTATCTGGTTGTCATAATAGGGGGTGCCGTACTTTGACGCGAGCTCGAATGTCATAAGGTAGAGATCGCGGTACGTCGGGAGATCGGGATTTTCCGCATTGAATGCCGCATCCTCTTCCATGAATTCCGGTTCGATTGAAATTTCCGGTTTCGGGAAGTTAAACGGCTTGTCCCAGTTGTCCCCTTCAAGCATGACGTCCATCAGAGCTTTTAAGAGAAGCCGCACTTCCCGCTCGAACTCACGGTACGTGCGTAGCGGCGCCTGCTTTCCGTCCCAGACTTTGCCTTTATAGACACAGGGCTTGTCTTTCCAGAGGGATGGTACGCCGGGACTGAGCTGTACTGAAGAGAATACGACCTGCCCGCCCCGTGCCACCATCATCTGGGTCATCTCATAGACGAACATCTGCATCAGCTGCTTCATGTCGTTATAGGAGAGCCCCTCTAAATAGGGGGCAAGGAAAGTAAGGAAATTGTAGTACCCCTGCCCTCCGGAGAAGTTCGTCTGTGCGCTCCCGAGTGCCTTGACGGCATGGAGCACGGCCACCTCAGGCCTTTTTGCCGGGCCCGCAACCGATGCTTTCGTGCCATTTCCGTCAGGCATCAGCCCGTAATAAAAAAAATACCGCAGATCCCAGTCCTGGCAGAACGGGCGGGTTCCGAAGTATTCAAGGTCATGGATATGGAGATCACCCGCGAGGTGATAATCAGCAAGTGCGGGGGGGAGCTGAAGGAGATACTGTTCCTTGCTGATCTTGTCGGCTTTCTTTTTATGGGAAGTTTCCGCGTTCTCCTGAAGGTTTGCGTTGTCATGCGCCTCGAATCCCCGCCCGACATCGATGAGATGTGCATCAAATACCGGGGTTCCGACCCGTGTACACACATTCCGGTATTCTACAAGCCCCCGTTCGATGAGGGTAATGTTCAGGATCTCACGGATAAGCGGACCTGAGAGTGCCGTGAGACCGAGCCGCTGAATCCGCTGTTCCACTGCCAGGGCAATCTCGCGCGCACGATCCTCGTCGGCACCCGTCTCTCCGTAGAATGTTTCAACGAGTTTGGTCTCATCGATGATCTGCCGGACGATTCTTTCCCGATCCCAATCGACGATATGCCCGCTCGACGTTCGCACCGGCGGCATGGACGGAACCGTGAATCCGTCGAGTGTCTTCTGAACTGTCGCAGTACGGCGGGGATCCTTCGGCACGATTACTCACCTTTCACGAGGGGAGAGAGGGTTTCTTCCCTGACGGTGCCTTGCGAAAATAATTCCCGGGATGTGAGAAAAGTACTGCCAATCTGCAGTACCGGGGCTTCCCTGACAAACACACCGTTGATTCTCAGTTCCGTCAGCGCCTCCGGCTGCATCATGTCCCGTTCGTCGTACGCGGCACCGGCTCGACTGAGATACTCCTTCAGAATTTCACAATTCGGGCAGTTTTCAAGAGTATATACAATAATTCGGGATATATCTGACACTAAAAGGGCCCCCCTGTTCTCTACCATTAGTTGTCCGGTTGAATAAAAATTGTATCGAATCGTACAGCTGAATCACCGTGCAGGGACTTCTTCCGTGTCATTCACCGGAAGGACCGAATTATTCGGTACCGGGCCGAACGAAGGGGATACACCTTTTTTATTAGAAGCAGGCGAAGATAAGTACCCATGGTGCGGGCATTCATTGCAATCGACATGCCCGGAGAGATCCGGACGCGCATTGCCGAAGTGCAGGCGGTTCTCGCGAAAAGTGATGCGAAAATCACTCTTGTAGACCCATCGATTGCCCATATAACCCTTAAATTTCTTGGTGAGATTGATGCGCGAACGCTGGATTCGGTAGAAGCCGCCCTCGGCACGCTTTCGTTTCACCCGTTCGACATGGAGGTTTCGGGCGTTTCCGGTAATTCGCGAACGCACCCGCGGGTGATCTGGGCAACAGCACAGGACGGCGGCATGTGTTCGAAACTCGCCGGCAGGATTGAAGAGAGCCTCGCCCCGATAGGAATCCGGCGTGAAAACAGGCAATTTACGCCGCATGTCACAATCGCCCGGGTGAGAAGGTTTGATCCCTCCCTTTCCGGGCGGATCGACGAACTTGCGTCCTCTTCGTTCGGAAACCTGTTGGTTTCTACCGTCAGGCTCAAAAAAAGCACCCTGACGCCCTCCGGACCGGTCTATGAAACGCTGATGGAGGTCACGCTGTGATCCGCCTGCCCTGCGAAGTGGAGGTGCTGGAGCGAATCAAACCGCTGCAAGAAGAGTACGACCATATCCGGAGTGTGGCAGACGCTCTCATCGCCGCAGTAAACGACAGCGGGAGTGCACGGGGTATGGTCGTGGGATCGGTCGCACGGGATACATGGGTGCGCGGGGACCGGGACCTCGATATATTCATGCTCTTTCCGCCGTCGCTCTCCCGTGAGGAGCTCGAGAAGCAGGGCCTCGGGCTTGCGCGTGCCATAGGCAGGCAGTACGGGGCAACAATGCGGGAGAAGTACGCGGAACACCCGTATATCAATATGTGTATCAACGGTCTCGATGTCGATCTCGTGCCGTGCTATGCCGTGAAGCAGGCAACGGCGATTCAAAGCGCAGTCGACAGGACGCCGTTCCACACGCGTTACATCAGGGAGCGTATCGGCCCTTTTATCGACGATGTACTGCTCCTGAAGCAGTTTTCCAAGGTGGGAGGAGTCTACGGCTCCGATCAGATGACCGAAGGATTTGCCGGCTATCTCTGCGAACTGCTCGTTCTTTTTTACGGGGGATTTTCGGAAGTAATCCGTGCGGCGGCGGAATGGCGGCCCTCGACCGCAATCGACATCGAAGGCCATGCGACAAAGGTATTCCATGACCCGCTGGTCGTCATCGACCCGGTGGATCCGGCACGGAATGTCGCGGCATCCCTTTCACTCTCCCGCATGTTCGAGTTCGTCGAACTCGCCCGGGGATATTCCGCCGCACCGGGAGCGGTATATTTCTCACACCCGGCACCGGCCATACCTGACCGTGGCGCCTTTATTGCCCGGCTCGAAGAACGCGGTACAAAACTCTATGCCATCACGCTGAAAACACCCCATACGATTCCCGATATCGTGGTTCCCCAACTCAGGAAAAGTACCGCGGCTATCGCCGACATGCTCATACGGTACGGATTTGTGGTGAACCGGTCCGCATGCGAGATGCAGGATGAACACTGTATGCTCCTTTTCGAACTGCTGGTCGATTCACTTCCTCCTGTCAAGAGACATATGGGCCCCCCCGTGTGGAACCGCGCGAATGCGGATAAATTCCTGGCCCTCTATCCTGAGAATACCTATTCCGGACCGTATATCGATGACGGGCGTTATTATGTGGAAATCGCGCGAAAACACACACATGTCAGGGAACTGCTCGGGTCGGAAAGTCCCCTCAAGGTCGCGCTCGGAAAACATATCAAACGGTCGATGAGTGCGGACCGGACTCTATGGGAGGGTGCTGACTGCTGGTCAGAGGAGTTTGCTCCGTTTCTCAGCTCCTTTATCACGCGGGAATCGCCGCTCGTGCGGATACGCCGTGCCGACAGGATCCGGAAATAAGCGGGACCGGGAATTTCCCGGAAGCCCGATCCAGCATAAAAGCGGGAGTATTACGGGACTCTTTCCGATTTTTTCGCTGCAAGACGCTCGATCGGAGCGAGCGACGGGCGTTCCCCCTCCTCAAGGAGGCCGTTTTGGAGAGCGCGTTCCACAAATCCCCTGCCGACCGAATTCCTGACAAGCAGGGTGGTGTACCCGTCGGGGCTGCCCACGGCACCTGCAGAGATATCGGCATGGACAGCTGTAAAATCGGTGCAGTGGAGACAACCGGGCCGGATACAGGACTCAAGATCCCGGAGGGGAATCGATTGAATCAGTCCCCCGACTCCGCTCACCTCAAGGGCACCCCTGACATTGAGGCGCCGGATCTGCCATGGCTCGATGCCATATACTCCCCCGAGCATATCCCCGATGAGTTTCCGGTAATCAAACGATTCGGTACAGAACAACCCGACGACGAGGCGCACCGCCCGTGCATACGGACGGAGCAGATCGTTGTCGCTCTCGCGCATCGCGTTGATCGCACTTACGACACAGGGCACGCCGATTACGGCAATATGCCGGCATTTCCGCCGTACAACCGCTTCCTTGAGAATGGCCAGCGTCGGAACCCACCAGTTGTAGCGGCTTCCTGCATGGTGCACCAGATCGCCGGACGAGGTAATCAGCGTGGAAAACGGCTTCATCGTCCATCTGTCCTCACCCACGGTGACGACGGCATCGATTAAGTCTTCCTCAAGCGCATTCCGGAGGATGGCTGTCACCGCACCGCCGCTCTGTTTTCGTTCGATCTCGAACGTCGCCCGCGCCGATAAAATATCTTGGTACTCGCCAAGGAGGGGGAGGGATTCCGCCGCCGCTCTTCGTTCGTCCGTTCGCGGACATACCCCGTAACAGGCGCCGCACGGGACACCGTCCGTCGCTTCCTTGCAGTAGCCGGTGTGCACCGGGTGAGCGTCGGGCGAGCCTTCGCGGAATATGATCGCATTCGCAGGGCAGACCGCCACACAGGCACCGCAGCCGGAGCAGCGGCCCGTCTCCCAGACGTCACGTTTCAGATCTTCATATGTTCGCTTCATTGTTCCGCACTACTCCCATGTGTATTTATTCGCAAACGGACGGGCACTCGCAGGGCCGATCCGCGTGTAGTCGGCATTGACAAGCGTCTCGGCATCGCTGTCATACAGGCGGCAATACTCCTCGATGTAAGGGCGGATACGATCACGATCCACGTCCGTGAAAGGAAACTTTTTTGCACCCACTCCGAGGAACCAGTCATCCACAAAACCGCGGATAAAGATTTCACCGCCGTGAATGCCGCTCCCGATCCCCCGTTCGGTGACCGCCGGCAAAGCGCCAATGCCGAGCACGAGCAGGAGACCGCCCGCCATGTATTCTCCGAGGAATGCACGGGGCGAGCCGCCGACAACCAGCACCGGACGCTTATCACGATATGCCTTCATGTGGATACCCCCGCGGTAACCGATATCATCACGGACGAACACTTCACCGCCCCGCATACTGTGCCCGACAGCGTCCCCGGCGCTGCCGTGGATGACAATCCTGCCGGCATCCATGGTATTGCCGGGGGCATGCTCACAGTTCCCGTATACGGTGCAGGTAGGACCGCTCATGAACATGCCAAGATCGCCCCCGGGAACACCCTTCACGATGATCGAGACATTCCCGCGAAGGCCGTTTCCAATAAACCGCTGGCCCAGCACGTGTTCGAGTACAATCTCTTCGGCTCCATCCGCCACCGCTGCGCGGATCATGCGGTTGAGCGGAGTGTAATGCATCCCTGTCGTATCAATAACCACAGTTCTTGCCAAGGCCGTCACGCCCCCACCATCTTCACGTCCAGCACCTTCAGCAGGTTTTCGTCAAGCAGGTAGCCGCGCAGGCGATCCCGGTTGCCGCGAAGGCTTTCGATACTGTTGATGCCTGCAGCACCCATCAGCTCTGCCAGTTCGAGGGTCCATCCGCGAATGAGATTTGCCGCCTGTTCAGCACCGACGTCCGGGTCGAGGCGCCGAACGAGATCCTCCCGCTGGGTGGCAATGCCCCACGGGCAGAGATTCCGGTAACAGCTCCCGCAGACGCGGCACCCGAGCGCCACAAGCGCCGCAGTGCCGATATAGACGGCATCGGCTCCGAGCGCAATGGCCTTTGCCACATCGGCACTCTCCCGGAGGCCGCCGCTCGCAATCACCGACACTTCATTCCGCACGCCCTGCTCACGCAGTTTTTCATCCACCGCCGCAAGCGCAGCTTCAATCGGAAGGCCGACGTGATCCCGGAACACCCGGGGTGCCGCACCGGTACCGCCGCGGAACCCGTCCACGACTACCGCATCCGCGGACGATCGTGCGATACCCGCAGCGATCGCCGCTACATTGTGCACCGCTGCAATCTTGACGAAAACAGGCTTTTTCCATTCGGTTGCTTCTTTCAGGCCTCGCACAAGCTGCGCAAGATCCTCGATGCTGTAGATGTCATGATGCGGGGCGGGACTTATTGCGTCACTGCCCTCCGGAATCATCCGGGTCTGGGAAACATCCGCGGGTACCTTCTCACCCGGCAGATGCCCGCCGATGCCCGGCTTGGCTCCCTGCCCG
This sequence comes from Methanoculleus sp. SDB, assembly GCA_001412355.1. NCBI lineage: Archaea > Methanobacteriati > Methanobacteriota > Methanomicrobia > Methanomicrobiales > Methanomicrobiaceae > Methanoculleus > Methanoculleus sp. SDB. The sequence goes on along the minus strand of LKUD01000047.1, from coordinate 55,166 downwards.
ATTTTTATCTCGATTGCGGCGCCGCGTTCGAGATAATCGATATCGACCCCGAATCGTCCCGACGCGGTCTGAACAATCATGTTGTCCTGGTACGGGTAAATCGCCTTGTGGAGCCCTCCCTCACCCGTCCCCATGAAGGTCCCGGTTTCCTTCGCGGCACGGGCGAGGCTCAGTTGCGCGTTGAGGCTGATCGCTCCGTAGCTCATATGCCCGATCATGATCGGAGTTTCGAGCTGCAGGTTCGGAGCGAGTGTTGTCGCCAGTTCGAGATCGCCGGCGGGATTGCGTGTAAATTCCAGCTGCCGCGGTTTCTTTCCGATATACGTGCGGAGTTCCATCGGTTCGCGCAACGGGTCAATGCTCGGGTTTGTGACCTGGCACGCATCCAGGACGAGGCGATCGAAGATCACCGGATAGTCGAGCACATTGCCCATCCCCGAGAGGATGATGCGTCCCGTGCGCGCCTGATTGTAGATCGCCTCGCGGACTTCCCGGGTCCAGAGAGGATGGCTTCGGTAATCAACCGGTTTTTCCTCCATGGTTATGGCGTCGCGAGGACACATGGCGATGCACCGGTGGCATGCGGTGCACTTTCTCGAGTCAATTGCAATCCGGTCGCCTTCCCGCCTGAAAACACCATACGGGCAGTTTTCGATACACCGCTCGCACAGCATGCAGGCGTCATGGTCCACGGATATCCGGTACCGGACCGGGAGACTTCCGACCGTCATTGCTTCACTCTCCCGATCACCGGTTCTCCGGCACGCGGCATCCAGACCCTGTCCGGATTTGCTTCCATTGTCCGGATCGCAGCCTCCTCGCTCGAAAGGTAGAGGCGGTCGCCCGCCTCCGCGGCAACGAGTGGCCGGAGCTTGATCCGGTCGGTAAATCCGACGATCGCGTCTGGCCGTGCAACAACGATGGCAAACGGACCGTTCATGAGCGCAGGCCCGTAGGCCAGGCGGAGAGCCCTGCTCAGGTGCTGTTGACCGGGTGCCATCCGGTCAATTTCATCCCAGAACGGAGGGGCAAACGCCTGTACCGCAAGTTCGCGGGTTAGTCCGTGTCTCCTGCAGAGCAGGTCGGTGAGATACGCGACGACCTCGGTATCGGTGTACATCGTACATTTGTACCCGTAGCTTTCGATATACCGCCGGTTCGTCCCGTACGAAGTAATCTCCCCGTTGTGCACGACGCTCCAGTCGAGAAGGTTGAAGGGATGGGCTCCTCCCCACCAACCGGGAGTATTGGTCGGATACCGGTTATGCGCGAGCCAGATATACCCCTCGTACTCCTCGATGCGATAGAAATTGGCCACATCCTCGGGCCACCCGGATGCCTTGAAGACGCCGATGTTCTTTCCGGAGGAGAAGATGAGGGCACCGGTGATGCCCGTGTTTACGCGGTTGATGAGATGGATGACGATATCTTCTTCCGGCGATGCCGTACCCGGCATGAGACGTGCGTCGGGTTTATAGAAATACCGCCATGGCGTGTGTTTTTTCCGGAGGCGGGGCTGATCAAATGTCGGAATTTCCTCCTGATGTTCGATGGTTCCCCAGCTCTCCAGTACTGCATCCACTTCCGCCTTCGGCTCCACGATATTGTCAAAAAATACATGCAGGGCGAAACAATCCTTAAAATCCGGGTATACTCCGTAGGCTGCATATCCTGCCCCTTCTCCGCTTCCCCGTTCATTCATGAGGGAGAGGGCGTTTTTGATCGCCTTCCCGTCCAAGAGGGAGCGGCTGCGATCAATCACACTGATAATTCCACACATGATAACCACAATCGTCAGCGATATGGTGACCTCATTGTCATCGCGCTGCCTATAGTTTGCTAAAGAAACTATAAATAGCAATGGGTAGAAGTTATCTTCCATTATGTCGACAGACGCGATCTCAACAATGCTTGAGAGAATTGAAAAAGATGGCGTGGAGTTCATCAGACTTCAATTCTCCGACCTTCAGGGGCATCCAAAAAATGTCGCCATTCCGGTTTGCCAGGCAGAAAAAGCTCTTTCCGATGGAATCGGGTTCGATGGTTCATCAATCCAGGGCTTTGTTCGGATCGAGGAATCGGATATGATCCTCAAACCCGATCCCGCAACGTACAGCATCCTGCCTTGGAGAAAGGGAGTGGCGAGGTTTATTTGCGACGTCCACAAGGCAGATAATACACCCTTTGAGGGCGATCCCCGTTATGTCCTGAAGAAGGTACTTGCCGACGCCGCTCAGGAAGGGTATGTATTCAACACCGGTCCCGAACTTGAGTTTTTCCTCTTCAAACTGATCGACGGTAAGCCCACGACAGAGTTTCAGGATCTGGGCGGCTACTTTGATCTCGCTCCCACCGACCTTGCGGAGAACGTACGGCGCGATATCATTCTCGCCCTGACCGATATGGGCTTTGAGATCGAGGCGTCCCACCATGAAGTTGCGGAAAGCCAGCATGAGATCGACTTCAAGTACGGTGACGCACTGACGACTGCCGACAACGTGATTACGTTCAAGTTCGCGACAAAGACCATCGCACTCATGAACGGGCTGCATGCCACCTTCATGGCAAAGCCTGTCTTCGGCATCAACGGCAGCGGGATGCATACCAACTGTTCACTCTTTAAAGACGGTAAAAATGCCTTCTTTGACCCCGTGGGACCGCGCCAGCTCTCCGATACGGCACATTACTTCATCGGCGGACTCCTGAAGCATGTCAAGGCGATTACCCGTGTGGCAAACCCGACGGTCAATTCGTACAAACGGCTCGTACCCGGGTATGAGGCTCCGGTCTACATCAGCTGGAGCGGCGCAAACAGAAGCGCCCTCTGCCGGGTACCCGCACCACGCGGAAACAGCACCCGTGTCGAGTACAGGAGCCCCGATCCCACGTGTAATCCGTACCTGACGTTTGCGATAGTTCTCGCTGCCGGCCTCGACGGCATCCGAAACAAAATCGCTCCTCCGGAGAGTCTTGACCGGAATATTTTCCATATGACCCAGGAGGAATCGGATAGACTCGGCATAGAGACTCTTCCGGGCGACCTCATAACGGCCAATACGCACCTGCTTGCAGACCCGGTGCTCTGCACTGCGCTCGGCGCCCATGTAGTGGAGAATCTCAACGTTATTGCCCAAACAGAGTGGGATTCATTCCGCACTGCTGTCCACCCCTGGGAAGTTGCGAAGTACTTGAATTATTAATGCATCCTTCTTTTTATATGGCAGGATACTTCCTGCTTTCAGAAGAAAAATCCTTCACTGTGACGCCATTCCCGCAATCTAAGAATAAATAGAAGCGAAGGGAATATTCACCCACTATGGTACATGATGAGATCACCAGAACTCTCGATCGGCTTGAGATCGACGAGGTGCGGTTCATCCGCCTCCAGTTTTCGGATATCCAGGGGATGCCGAAAAATGTTGCAATCCCAATAAAACAGGCGGAAAAAGCATTAACGGACGGGATCGGATTTGATGGTTCGTCCATCGAGGGATTTGCCCGCATTGAGGAGTCGGACATGGTACTGCGGCCCGATCCCTCGACATACAGCCTCCTGCCGTGGCGAAGGGGTACCGATACCGTGGCACGGTTTATCTGTGACGTGCACATGCCGGACGGGAGGCCCTTTGACGGTGACCCCCGCTATGTCCTGAAGAAAACCCTCGCCGAGGCAGAAAAGATGGGATATGTCTTCAACACGGGACCGGAGCTCGAATTTTTCATCTTTAAAATGCTGGACGGGAAGCCGAGCCTCGAGTTTCAGGATACGGGTGGGTATTTCGATCTCGCCCCGACCGATCTCGCGGAGAATGTCCGGCGTGACATCGTCCTTGCCCTGACCGAGATGGGATTCGACATCGAAGCGTCTCACCATGAAGTTGCGGAGAGCCAGCACGAGATTGACTTCAAGTACAGTGACGCGCTGAATACCGCCGACAATGTCATCACCTTTAAATTTGCCACGAAAACCATCGCGCTTTTAAACGGCCTGCATGCCTCGTTCATGGCGAAGCCGATTTACGGGATCAACGGAAGCGGCATGCATACGAACGCTTCTCTCGCCCGCGACGGGAAGAACGCATTCTTCGATCCCGACGCTCCCAGGCAGCTCTCGCCAATCGCGCTCCAATTCATCGCCGGAGTGCTCGCCCATGTCAAGGGCATCACACGGCTCGCAAACCCGACGATCAACTCATACAAACGGCTGGTTCCGGGCTATGAAGCCCCGGTTTATATCTCGTGGAGCGCTTCGAACCGCACCGCCCTCATCCGGGTCCCTGCGCCGCGTGGAAACAGCACCCGCATCGAGCTCCGGAGCCCGGATCCGACATGCAATCCGTACCTGACATTCGCGGCAATCCTCGCGGCAGGGCTTGACGGTATAAAGAACGGGATGGAAGCGCCGCCCAGCACCGATACGAACATCTTCCGGATGTCCGCGGCCGAGCGCGACGCGGCAGGCATTGAAACCCTCCCCGGCGATCTCAGAACCGCAAACAGCCACCTGCTCAAAGACGATGTGCTCTGTACCACGCTCGGTCCGCATGTGGTGGAGGGGCTCGCCAATATTGCGGAGATTGAATGGGATCTGTTCCGCACCGCGGTCCACCCCTGGGAAGTCGGGCAGTATTTAAACTATTAAAAGGAAATTTTTTTTTCTGCGTTATATTTATATGTGGTGGAAACTAACTTCCTTCTTGTAAAATTAAAGACCCTCTTAGCACCAGGGTCAGCTACCAACTCAGGGGATGAAAAAAATGCCAATCGACAGCGGTGATACCGCATTTATCCTGATTTGCACCGCAATGGTCATGCTCATGACACCCGGTGTCGGGTTGTTTTACGGAGGCATGGTCCGCAAGAAGAACCTGATATCCATGATCGCGCTCGCGTTCATCGCTTTTTCGCTGGTAACCATCCAGTGGACATGTGTCGGATACAGCCTTGCGTTCGGATCCGACATTGGCGGTTTCATCGGCGGGCTGGATTTCCTTGGCCTCACCGGCGTGGGGATGGACGGTGAAGGAATCCCCGATTTGCTTTTCATGGCCTTCCAGCTCGTCTTTGCCGGGCTCACTCTGGCCATCCTGACATCGGGTATAGCCGAGCGCATCAAACTCGGTTCGTTCATCGTCTTCGGGCTGCTCTGGACGACGCTCGTCTATGATCCCCTTGCCCACTGGGCATGGGGCGGCGGATGGGCGGCAACACTCGGAGCTCTTGACTTTGCAGGCGGTACGGTCGTTCACATCAGTTCCGGGTTCGGGGCGCTCGCGCTTGCTCTCGTCATCGGCAAGCGGGTGGGTTTCGGACAGTACAGCATGGAGCCCCACAACATCCCGATGACACTCCTCGGCGGCGCACTCCTCTGGTTCGGCTGGTTCGGATTCAATGCGGGGAGTGCGCTCGCGGCGAACGGACTTGCCGCAAGCGCCTTTGTCGTCACGAACATCTCGGCTGCAGCCGGCGCACTCGCCTGGATGGGTGCATCATGGATCAACGGCAAACCGAGTTCGCTCGGCATGATCAGTGGAGGATTAGCCGGACTCGTGGCAATTACACCCGCCGCAGGATTCGTCAATCCCCTGGCGGCAATTGTCATCGGCGTGGTTGCCGGGCTGCTCTGTTACGCGGCACTGCTCTTCCGCGTCCGGAAAGGGCTTGACGAAAGCCTTGATGCGTGGGCCGTCCACGGCATGGGAGGCCTCTGGGGTGCGCTTGCGACCGGTATCTTCGCCACTGCCGCAATCGGCGGTGTCGACGGCCTTATCTACGGCAATCCCGGACAATTCGTCATACAGGCAATCGATGCGTTCGTCGCTATGGGGTACGCGTTCGGTGTGACACTGGTCCTCGCCAAACTGGTCGATATGACCATCGGACTGCGTGTTACCGAAGAAGAAGAATATGTCGGCCTGGATATCGCCCAGCACGGCGAATCCATCAGTGCATGAGGTGCATTCCATGAAAAAAGTCGAAGCAATCATCCGGCCGGAAAAGCTGGAACAGGTGAAGAGAGCCCTTGAAAAAAGGGGATTCTTCCCCATGACCGTCACGGAGGTTCGCGGGCGGGGCGCCCAGAAAGGGATCTGCCTTCAGTTCCGGGGAAAAAAGATAGAGGTGGATCTCATCCCGAAAGTCCGGATCGACATGGTCGTTCCCGACTCCGACGTAACTCCCATCATCGAAATCATCAGGGCAGAGGGACGCACCGGGAAGAATGGCGACGGGAAGATATTCATCACACATGTGGAGATGGTCGCCGCAGTGAGGACCGACGAGATCATTATGGTTTAGGCATAAATTATAAATATAGAAGGAAGAAAACTTCCTTCTATCAATTGTGAGTACCTCCTATGATACCGGACAGTGGTAATACCGCCTTTATACTGATCTGCACTGCTCTCGTCATGCTGATGACACCCGGCGTAGGACTTTTCTACGGCGGCCTTGTGCGGCGGAAAAATCTCATCTCGATGTTCGCACTCTCATTTGCCGCTTTAGCTATCGTGAGTGTCCAGTGGATATTGTTTGGATACAGCCTCGCATTCGGCCCGGATATCGGTGGCCTTATCGGCAGCCTGGAGTATATTGGTCTGCGGGGTGTGGATTTCTCCGGGGCCGGCATCCCGGATCTCCTGTTTATGGCATTCCAGATGATGTTCGCAGCCGTGACCCTTGCAATTATCACGTCCGCGGTTGCGGAACGGATCAAACTCAGCTCATTCATCATCTTCGGGCTCCTCTGGACAACGCTCGTTTACGATCCTCTTGCCCACTGGGTCTGGGGAGGCGGATGGATGGCGGCATCAGGAATCCTTGATTTTGCAGGAGGTATCGTTGTCCATATCAGTGCCGGATGGGGTGCACTGGCACTGGCACTGGTTATCGGGAAGCGTGCAGGTTTCGGGCAGTACAGCATGGAGCCGCATAACATCCCCCTGACGCTTCTCGGGGGTGCACTTCTCTGGTTCGGGTGGTTCGGATTCAATGCAGGGAGTGCACTTGCCGCAAACGGCCTTGCAGTAAATGCGCTTATCGTGACAAATACTGCTGCTGCAGCCGGAACTCTTGCGTGGATGGCAGCATCCTGGATAAACGGCAAGCCAAGTTCGATCGGGATGATCAGCGGATCGATAGCCGGGCTGGGTGCCATCACTCCTGCAGCAGGTTTCATCGATCCGATCGGTGCGGTGATCATCGGTGCCGTTTCCGGACTTCTCTGTTATTATGCCCTTCTCTGGCGCCTCAACCGGAGCCTTGATGAAAGCCTCGACGCATGGGCAATTCACGGCGTCGGCGGCGTGTGGGGAACGGTGGCACTCGGAATCTTTGCAGTATCCGGCATCGGCGGGATCACCGGGCTTATCGGTGGTTCCTCAGCCCAGTTGGCCCTCCAGGCAGTGGGTGCGGTGGCAGCGGTCGCCTACGCCTTTGCCGTCACATTCATGATTGCGAAGGCTGTTGACCTGACAATGGGACTCAGAGTGACAGAAGAAGAAGAATATGTGGGGCTTGATATCTCACAGCATGGTGAATCGATCTACGTGTGAGGAACCATGAAAAAAATTGAAGCGATTTTCCGCCCGGAAAAACTCGATGACGTAAAAACAGCCCTTGCAGAGAACGGGTTTTTCCCCCTGACAGTGTCAGATGTACGGGGCAGGGGTGCACAGAAGGGCATCCAGCTGCAGTACCGCGGTAAAATGATGGAAGTCGACCTGATCCCGAAGATAAAGATCGAGATGGTCATCCGTGATGACGATGTTCCGAAGGCAATCGGAACCATCAGAGCGGCGGCACGAACAGGCAGATACGGGGACGGGCGTATATTTGTCATTCCCGTTGAACTCTCCGCCATGGTGCGGACCGGGCTATTCGTGTCCGAGTAACCGGGACGACTTTCCGGCAGGATGATGTGGCTGTCCGCCTGCCGGGGATCTCTCCTCACCCCCGCACAGGGCGGGGCTGGTGGACCCGTCGATGTTGGGGGATTGGGAAAATGCCGGCAGGGAGGATACCGATATGAACACATGTGATGAAATTCTCCGTGATCTGAACGATGAGAACTGGCGCATCCGCAGTGAGGCGGTTGCACGGATCGGAAGAATCCGGCATCCCGAAGAGATACTGAAATTAATTGCTCGTATACGCCATCAAAAATGGTATATCCGTGAAGCCGTCGCTCACGGACTCGGAGGACATCCGCATCCGGCAGCAGGCGTTGCTCTCGAGCGTTCGTTGTACGAGCACCGCTGGTTTATCAGGGAGGCGGTGTCCGCACTCACGCGCGCAGGCAGGCGGCTTCCGGTTGCACCGCTTGCGGCAGCGATCGGTGATGATGACCCGTCAATCCGGGCGATGGCCGCAGCCGGACTCGGCATGGCAGGCGGGCATGACGCCGTCGTCGCACTGGCAGGGGCGCTGTCTGATCCGGATACGGCGGTTCGGGTCAGGGCCGCCCAGGCTCTCGGGGCCACAGGCGACATTGAAGGTATGGATGCCCTTATCCGGGCTCTGAAAGACCCTGAACCGGAAATACGCAGTGCTGCGGCCCATGCACTGGGCATTCTCGGGTGTGCGGACGCATGCACACCGCTCCGGGAGGCACTCGCCGACGAAAACAGGCGCGTGAGACGGGCATGCGAGATCGCAATGGATAACCTCCGGCACGCAACAAAACATCATCAGCCTTAACCGCGAATATCACACCCGGAAGCAATTATGACGCCCATTCGCGGACTACTCCTCGATATCGATGGTGTGCTGCAGGTCGGCGGAAAACCCGTACCCGGATCTTCCCGCACACTCGATACCCTGCATGCACGGAAAATCCCGTTCCGGTGCCTCTCCAACACAACTCGGAAATGCCGCGCCGCAATCGCCGCCACGCTTCGTGATATGGGGCTTTTCGTACCGGAAAGCCATATCGTCACCCCCGCTGCCGCAGCAGCGTCTCTTCTTGCCGAAAGAGGTCAGAAACGGTGTCTCCTGCTCACAACAGGGGATGCAGCCCGTGATTTTAAGGCGGAGGGAATCATCGACACTGACGACAATCCCGATGCGGTGGTGATCGGTGATGCCGGGGATGCCTTTACCTACGCATCCATGAACAGGGCATTCCGTGCTGTGCTGGACGGCGCAGCCTTTATCGCACTCGAAAAGGACCGGTACTGGATGGATTCCGACGGGCTCTCCCTCTCGGCCGGCCCGTTTGTCCGTGCCATTGAGTTTGCCGCAGGGAACGAGGCCGAACTGGTAGGAAAACCATCGCCGGCATTTTTCGCCCGCGCGCTGGACGCACTCGGAACTGCACCGGAGGAGACCCTGATGGTCGGCGACGATGTCGTGACCGACATCGGGGGCGCACATCGTGCGGGAATGCGAGGATTTCTGGTCCGCACCGGCAAATTCAGAGAAGAGCAGGCCGCAACTGCAGTGCCCGCCCCGGACCGGATCATCGAATCGATTGCCATTCTTCCGGATTTCCTCTGAAGCACCCGAAATCAGCGCCGGATGAGGTGTTTTTTCCTCTCCTCAAGCACAGGGATTCTTTTCTCGACAGGCAGGGGTATCCCGGTACAGGGATCATGACCGAGATACCAGCATGCCGTCGCACGGGTCAGCGGCGAGGGGGTAAAGATCTGGAACTGGCTCCCCGCAAGGCCGCAATCACGGAGAAACCGGACCGTTTCCTTCGCCTCAGCCTCCCCTTCCCCGGGATGGCCCACGATGATATAGGGAATGAGATATTTCCTGATTCCTTCCCGGCGCGCAAGACGATCAAACCGTTCCTTAAAAGCACAGAAAACACCGGTTCCCGGCTTGTTCATGGCAGCGAGCACCGAATCGGATCCTGATTCGGGCGCAACCTTCAACTGCCCGGGTATGTGGTGCCGGAGCAGGCGGAGAAGCAGCGCATCGTCAAGGAGCACCGGATCAAACCGGACTCCTGAAGAGACCAGTACGTGCCGGACACCTGCCACATTGCCGACCGCGCCGAGGAGAGAGCCGTATTCAGCCGTTCCGGACACCAGGTTCTCGCAGGCGTCGCCGCGCTGAAGACAGTCCGGGCGGTCGCAGCCCCCGATTCGGCACCGGGATGCATACATGTTTGCCGAGGGGCCGCCCACATCCGAAATGGTGCCGGAAAAATCCTTCATTGCCGCAATCGCCGCCGCTTCGCGGAGCACCGATGCAGGGCTGCGGGAGACGATTTCAGCCCCCTGGTGCGCGGCAATGGCACAGAAGGCGCAGCCCCCGAAACAGCCCCGGTGTGCCGTAATCGAATCACGTATCATGGTATATGCCGGGATCTCGTGTTCATACCGGGGATGGGGGCGCCGCATAAACGGTAGATCGTAGACGGCGTCGAGTTCGGCGGTAGTCAGGCGTCGGCGCGGGAACTGCACGAGAAAACGGCTGTCCTGCTGCTGTGCCAGCAGCCGCCGGTCATAATTCCGGTAAAATGAGCAGAATGCACGGGCAAATGCTGCCGTATCGGATGAAACAGCAGAATAGGAGGGAAGAAGGATTGGATCGCCAGGCACGTCCGCTTCCTTCCGGACACCGGCGGTGCCGGCAATGACGCATTCCCGGAGAGCGTCTCCGGCCTCCAGTGCCCGCACCGCATCACGGAGCGCATATTCCCCGGGGCCGTATACGAGCAGGTCCGCCTTTGCATCGAAGAGAATGCTGCGCCTGACCGAGTCGCTCCAGTAATCATAATGAGCGATGCGCCGGAGAGATGCCTCGATGCCTCCGATGATAAGGGGCACCTCCCGGCATACCGAGCGGATCTGGCTGCAGTAGACCGTTATCGTCCGGTCCGGTCGAATCCGATATTTTTTTCCGTCACCCGGTTTCGAGAAGAACGGATCGCCATTTTCAGAGAAGAGATCTTCCCGCCGCGGTTTTTTATTTGCCGTGTAATTCAGCACCAGCGAGTCCATATTGCCGCCCGAAACGGCAAACGCAAGACGGGGAATGCCGAGCTCGAGGAAGCTCCCCGGGTCGCGCCAGCGGGGCTGGGCGAGAATTCCTACCCGGTAGCCGTCCGCCTCAAGGAACCGCCCGAGGATCGCCATTGCAAACGACGGGTGATCCACATACGCGTCAGGGGTAACGATGATCACATCGCACCGGTCCCAGCCCCGGCGGGCCATCTCCGCGCTGCTGGTCGGTAGAAACATGCCGCTCTTTCCTGAATACGGTAGGGCGGATCGGGAGAAAAAAGGATGTTTGAAAGGTGGGTGCGGTCACCCGTCGAGAATTTCGAGCGCTTCGTCCCGGTATGCATTCATCACGTAGGGGATGCCCGATATCTCCGAAGCCTCCTCCGTCAGTGCCATCACGTCGCCGCGTGAAACGGACTTGAGGCTCCAGTTCCGGCTGCCCGCCATGATCTGCTGAAGGCCGGTCTTGAACCGCTGCGAATAGGTGTACAGGCCGATGGCGCCGAGCGGAATTTCCTTCATTCTCTCGCCGTATTTCTCCTTCACCTCTTCGTAGGAGACGAAGATCTCCTCCACCGTCGAGCCGTACTTCGAGACCGTTTTCGGGAGCTCGCCCGCTTCGAGCCATTTCCCGATGTTCTTGCCGACCATGCCGGGGATCATCAGTCCGCGACCCATGCAGACCGCTTTAACGTACGGTGCGCCCATCGCGAGTGCCTTGAAGACATTTGCTTCGTCGGCGAACCCGCCGGCGATGGCGATGTCCGGGACACGCATGCCCTTCTGTTTCAGGATCTCGCAAAACTGGTACGTGAGCGCCTGGATATAGAACGTCGGGATACCCCACTCGTTCATCATCGGCCACGGGCTCATGCCGGTGCCGCCCGGTGCGCCGTCGATCGTCAGCAGATCAATTTTTGCCTCCGAGCTGTAGCGAAGCGCCATGGCAAGTTCTTTCATGGAATAGGCGCCGGTCTTCAGCGTCACGCGCTTGAAACCGATATCACGCAGGCGGTCGACCTCCTCGAGGAATCCTTCCTTCGTAATAAAGCCCAGCCGGGAGTGCCTCTCGAACTCCTTAATCGCACCGTCTTCAAAGGCTTTCTGGATGTCGGGGCGTGTGGGATCCGGAAGAACGATATAACCGCGGTTCTTGAGTTCGGTTGCACGCGAGAGTGAATTTACCTTGATCTCGCCTCCGATACACTTCGCACCCTGGCCCCACTTCAGTTCGATTGTCTGGAGGTTGTGCTTGTGGGAGACGTATTCCGCGGTTCCAAGCCGGGTGTCCTCCACATTCATCTGCACGAGAATTTCACCGTATCCTTCGTGGAAGCGGCGATATGTTTCGATACGGCGGTCCATCTCGGGCGATTCGGCAACCTTGTGATTGTGGTCGAACTTGAGGCCGGGGTCGATGCCGCAGACGTTCTCTCCGCATACGAGCGTGATGCCGGAGATGGCGGCGCCGATGGCGAACTCTTCCCAGTTCTTTCGTGCAATTTCGGTCGAGCCGAGTGCTCCGGTAAAGATCGGAAGACGCATCGGCACTTTCAGATCCCATCCATACGACGTCTCGGTATTGACATCGTCAAAGACTGCCGTATCGGGGCCAATCTCAACGCCATCGGGAAGGCCGCGTGCACCCACGGCGTACCCCTGAATATTGATGTGAGAATAGTCGACCGGATAGTTCTTGTCGGCACCGGCGGTAATTTCTCCGAACGGACCGGGGTACAGCACTTCACGGCCACGGAACGACGATAACCAGATTTCGCAGCTACCCTTGCACCCATCGACACACCGGGTACAGATACCCGAGACAGGGGCGACATTCCGGGAACGGTTTGATGTCCCTATCGCTTCATTTGCATTTGGCTGTCTAAGATTCATTGAATCTCTCCTCTTTTCAGGTTGAATAGTACCTGACAATCAGGAAAAATGTTTGCAGGTCGAACGAGTGACCATCCGGACCATAGTATTTCGTATTAAAATAAAGACTTATAAGCCCTTTCCTTCTATCCGTATAAAAAGTTTATTGAAATCAGCGGCCATCAGGCCGTTTCCCCGGTTTTAAGGGACCAATATACCGGTACATCTCCGAAAAGACATGGCCTTCGGTCCGGGAGGACCGGGTAGATATGCGCGGACGGCTGTTTCGATTCACTCGCCGTTTTCGAGCTGCGGTTCGAGCATCAGCCCGCCAAAAATGATCTTTTCAAGAATCTGCCCGACATATTTAATCTTCTGGGTCTGCTCCATGTCCTCGTACCGGTGGATATCCGCATACACCTGCAGGCGCACGAGGGCAAACCGGAGGCGGTCGGGGCCATCATCGCCAAGACTGAGCGCCTCGCGATAGACGGGCTCGATAAAAAAGGGAAATGCCTGGAAATTCTCAATGCAACGCACAATATCAGCGTAAATGCTCATTGGCTCCCCGTTGCCTCTGAGAATGTCCATATACTCCATATCAGTCCTGTATCTGCTTGAGAAGGGTATTTAACACTTCGTCCACATGCGCCCATGTGGGATTCGATTCGTCCATGCCCTGGCGGCGGATGATAAAGGGACGGCCTTCATCACCCGCTTTTCGCATTTCGGGATCCATGGGAATTCTGCCGAGATAGGGAACGCCAAGTTCCTCCGCAGCCTTTTTCCCCCCGCCCATGCCAAAGAGGTCAATCTCTTCCCCACAATGGGGACAGATCATGCCGCTCATGTTCTCGATGACGCCAAGAACCCGGAGGCCAATCTTTTCGATAAACCGGACAGCCTTCCCGGAGTCGAGGATTGCCACATCCTGCGGTGTGGTCACAATCACAGCACCGGCAATATTCGGTGCAAGCTGGGCGACAGACAGCACTTCATCGCCCGTGCCGGGCGGGAGGTCGACGACAAGATAATCGAGAGAACCCCATGCAACGTCCTCGAGAAACTGCCGGATTGCTGTCATTTTCATCGGTCCGCGCCAGATAACAGGTGTGCTTCGATCCGGAAGCAGGAATGCCATGGATACGACACCCAGCGTGCCGGTGATTCGCACGGGATCGATATGCTTTCCGTCGAGGGACGAGAGTTTTTTATCCTCGATCCCGAGCATGATCGGGATGCTCGGTCCGTGAATGTCAAGGTCGACCAGCCCGGTATTGTACCCCCGGTTGGACAGGGACATGGCGAGGTTGGCCGCGACCGTGCTCTTCCCGACGCCACCCTTGCCGCTCAGGACAAGAATGACGTGCCTGACATCCATGCTCACTTTCTCCGGCAGTCCTGTCTGGGTGTTGCGGGGATCGTCGCATGCATTTGCAGAAGCGCAGGTCTTGCAGTCACCGGTGCAGGGCTCTTGAGTCGTATTTTCTGCCATATTAAATATTCTCCTGATGCTACGTCGGATTTAGCATATATGTTTCATGCGGGCATCATTAAAAGTATAGATGTTTGCATTGACCGCCGCAGGGGAATCCGGGTTGTTCACCTGCAACCCGGGCCGTCAAGGGCAGGAGAGTACGGCTTGATATCGATGACCGGTGTTCCGTCAAGCGCATCGACCCCACGAACCTTCAGAACGTTTCCCCGCCGTTCGATCAGCTCGACACATTCGATGCCCACGGGGTTCGGCCGATCGGGTGACCGTGTGGAGAAGACACCCCGTGAAATCCCGGTTCCCGGCGGCGTGGCGGTGAGGGCCGCCCTGTCGGATCGGTCAAACCATGCGAGTACGATGAGGTAGCGGCATGCCTCGATCCCCTCGAGGCCGGGAGTATAGGCATCGTCGATGTGAATCTCACCAACAGTCCCGGCACCGCGTCCCTGCCGGGGCGCATCGCTTCGTGCCCGGAAGGGTGTCCGCATCCTCCCGATCGGAATCAGGGAAAACGACGGGGGCAGCGCCTCGCCGCACCTGCCGGAGTGTCTGTGTGATCGGGCGTGTGCATCGAGGGTCTCATTGCACATCCGGTCCGCGATTGCAATAAAGCTGTCCCATCGGAGAACCGAATGAAACGAAATGCTCCGAAACCTCTGCTCCAGTTCCCTGACCCGTCTGATGAGCGGTACGAGGGAAGGTGCCTTTACCCGGTACTCCCCTTTGACCTGCCGAATGACAAGTTCGCTGTCGGAATACAGCGAAACCGTGGAATATCCGGCCGCAACGGCAGCTTCGAGCGCCGTGATCACCGCAATGTATTCCGCCTGATTGTTCGTGCATTTTCCGATAAATCCCGTATCCCTGGCGATAACCGAATCACCCCGAATGACGAGGTACGCCCATGCCGCGTCCCCGGGATTTCCACGGGAAGCTCCGTCTGTATAGATCCGAACGGGACCGTCATCGCTCATGGCGTAACCTGGGTTACGGTATAAGAAAAGGGTCCCGTTTCATGCAGCCGGCCTCACCCGACACCACGTCCGGGGGAGCATGCGGGAAAGGGACGCGGTGTCATTTCCCGTCAGGGGAATACAGGGGACAATTTCGGGCGTATCGGCTACAGCGGCCCGTGTCCGCCGGCCGGAGGGCAGCACCGCTATGACATCACGATATATGGGATCGATACGGATCCCGATCTCCCCGCGGGGGCCGCACGCATAGAGTTCCGTAAAGGCTTTGTGAGAGCAGGGCACCCATTCGGTGATCCATTCGTCCGCGACGGCAGATCAGCGTCTGATTCCCGATCGGACAGGCATAAATCCGGAAAAGCACCATCCTTTTTCTTTCCATAAACAGGTGCTATTAAGTCCGATTAAGTAAAGGATTCTACATACGAACCGGAGAGGTTATCCCCGAGGTATCAACCCATGAAACATTTCACCGTAATGTTGGCAAGTGTAATGATTCTCATCCTTTTTTGCATCCCCGTATCGGCCACGGAATCCACATGGAACCTGCGTTCAGGCAATGATGCCATATCTGTAGATATATCCTCCGACGGTCTCTACGGGGCCGCGGGGAGCCTTGACGACACGGTTACCGTATTTACGACGGAGGGAATGGTCCTCTGGACCTATCTGGCAGGCGGGGATGTGCTCACTCTGGAGTTCTCACCCGACGCCGCATATCTGGCGGTCGGCAGTGCGGATAATACGATATCGCTTTTCGGCCTTGACGGGACCAAATTATGGTCATATACAAAGTCAGATGACGTCGTTACACTCTCCTTCGCCTCCGGTGGAGAGTATGTCGCGGTCGGAAGTCTGGACAACACGGTCACCCTGTATGATCTCGCCGGCGAGGCTGTCTGGACGGTAGAGCGTGAGGACGATATCCTTACGGTGGACGCGACCAGCGGCGGAAATTATGTTGCCGCCGGCTCGGCCGACGGAAAGGTGGCACTCATCGACAGGGACGGAATCGTATTATGGGTCTATGATACCGGGGATGCGATTTCCACGGTGGCAACATCAATGAACGGAGGATATGTTGCGGTGGGCAGCCTGGACAATGCGGTTTACCTCTTCGACAGAAACGGCGTTCTCAAATGGAAATACAACTCGGGCGCCGATATCCTGTCAGTCGCGATTACGGAAGACGGCACCCTGATCGCCGCAGGGAGCAGCAACGACAATGTCTACCTCTTCACACAGGACAAAACCCTCGCATGGAAATATCAGGCCGACAGCGATGTGTTCAAGGTCGGGTTTCTCGCAGGAGACCGGTACATCAGTGCCGGCAGTTCAAAAAGGATCATGCTCTTCGATACGGACGGCAGTATTGCATGGGAGCAGACCCTCCCGGCAGATATCCTCGCATACGCTGTCGCGGACGACCTGCGGTTCATGCTTGCCTCCCTTTCCGACGCTCTCACCTATGTCTATCCCGTAATTCTTCCCACGGAATCACCGGCCGTCACGGCGACGAGTGAACCGGAAGCCGGGATGACCGTTCCGGAGACCGTCACCAGTACACCTTCCGTCACCTCCCGGACTACATCGGCGGAATCAAACGGCGATTCCTTCCCGCTCCTGCCTGTCCTGGCACTCATCCTCGTTGTTGGCGGCGGTGCGGCATATCTCCTGACCCGGAAACGTGAACCGGAAAGCCGTCCGGTCGAACAACCGTCATTTCTCGAGGTGGATCTGGGAGAAGAAGAGTCGCAACCTGAGGAACTTCCGGCGTCCTCCGAAACCCTGACAGAAGCAGGGGAGGAGCCGGTGGTGGCGGAAGAACCGCCGGAAGTGCCCGCGGCTGCAGAGGAGAAGCCCCGCGAAGAGCCGACCGTCAACGGTCAAACCGCGGAGGATTGGTACAACACAGGAAGGCGGCTCAGTACGGAGGAGAAGTTTGAGGAGGCGATCAGTGCATATGACAAGGCCCTTGCACTCAAGGATACTGATGCCGACACCTGGTACAACAAGGGGTACGCACTCGACTGCATCGGCCGATACGAGGAGGCGGTACATGCCTATGACAGGGCATTGAAAATCAATCCCAATGACATCGACAGCTGGAATAACAGGGGAACGGCGTTGATGGAGCTCAAGCGGTATGAGGAAGGGATCGGGTCTTTTTATAAGGCACTCAAGGTCAATCCGCGGTTCGCCGTAGCGTGGGATAACAAGGGGACGGCACTTCTTGCACTCGGGCGCCCGGATGAGGCAAGAGAGTGTTTCTTAAAAGCCCTCGGCATTGATCCGAAAAATGATGTCTACCGTGCCCACCTGCACCTCACGGAAAAATGAGGCGGTCCTCTTTTTTTTCAGGTGCGGGGAAACGCTCCTTCGATTTTCCGGGGCATTGTAATCTCTTCGAACCGTTTTTCAAAATACCGGTCCGTCATTCCCGCGATATAGTCCCTGACCATTTCCGCGGGGTCGGCGTTCTTCCGGTACCGCGGCGATACCCATGCCTGCCCGATAAACTCCTTGAATATGCGTGAATCCGTGTTTTCCCTGACTACGTCTTCAAGACAGGTCTCAAAGAGTGTCCGGTACATCCGGTCTATCTTCCCCCGTTCCGCGGTGAGTTTCGGATTTTCATAGATATTCAGGGTGCTGAACCGGCGGAGATCGGCGAGTGCCCCGGCGACATCTTCCGAGAAACGAATGTGCGGGTTTCCGTCTGAATCGCTGTTCAGGAGCAAATCCCAGATCAGGGTATCGACTATCATGCCGTTGTCGGTTCCCAGCACACGCGTCCAGTGCCAGCCCTCTTCGTCATCACCCCGGATCAACCCGACTTCGCGGGCATCCTCCAGATCCCTGCCGCTATAGGCGATTGTATCGGCAATGCGCACCACACAGCCTTCAAGGGTTATGGGGTGAAGATCCTCCCCCGCAGCCACACGCTCAAGGCGGCGATCGAACGCTTCAAATCCGCCACAGAGGTCGGGGGCCAGCGCTGTGTCTCCTGATTCACCGTTATGACAGAGGATGCCGTCGAGCACCTGGAGTGTCAGATCCTGATCCTCGATGCTGTCCAGAAACGCCACACTCTGGGCATTGTGGAAAAATCCCCCGATGCCCTGATCCCTGCAGATGCGGGAGAGGCAGTCTTCACCGACATGCCCGTACGGGGCATGCCCTATGTCGTGTCCGAGGGCAATCGCTTCGATGAGATCCTCATTCAGGCGCAGCACACGCCCTATGGTTCGGGCGATCTTTGAGACAAGCTGGACGTGCAGCACCCGGTGAGTGATGTGATCGTTCTGCACAAGATAGAATACCTGGGTCTTGTCGATATAGCGCGTATAGGCCCGGCTGTGAAGGATGCGATCGGCATCCCGGGAATAAGCGGAACGGACATCAGGCTCCTTACGGTTGAAACGGCGGACGGCAGCCTCGCTTTTCTGGGCAAAGGGTGACAGAAGCGATTCCGTTTTCGCACGCTGGCGGTCCGCCTGTTCCCGGATCCTCTGCCGTGCAGTCCCGCGGTCCCGTTCCATTGTACCAGAATTTCGTAGGGACGGAATCATAAGGGTGTCGGCATGGGTGTCCGGAAAGACCACATTACCAGGGACCGACGATGGCAGAATCATCTGCTGCCGCGGGGACGTGCTTAATCTGGTACAGGATCTGCCGGGCATCCCGGAAATTGAACTTTTCGACGATCAGACCGTGATCTTTCAGCCGTCTGATCGCAAACCGCACCGTGCGGGGGGCGATGTCTGCCTGCTGTGCGACTTCCTTGAAGGTCTTGCAGTGACCATCTTCGAGGAGGCCGAGAACAACCTGTGCAGATGGCGGGATAGATCCCGGTACATCGTTCACAGCGTTAACGGGAGGCATGAGAGAATAGTTCACGGGGTTAACTATTAAGGTGTCGGTTTTCATCCGGGCAGTGAGTGCGATAGGAACAAACAACTATCATCATGCCGTACAAAAATCGACGTGTTATGCGCTACACCGTCCTTTGTGACAACAACACGCTGATTGATCGGTATTTCCGCGCGGAACCGGGATTTTCGCTCTGGATCGAAGAAAACGACGCCAGGATTCTCTTTGATACAGGATATTCTGATGTTTTTATCGGGAATGCATGCAGGATGGGCATCCCGCTTCAGGATACCGATTATCTCGTTCTCTCCCACGGGCACATCGACCATACGGGCGGTATGAGCCCGTTCCTCCACCTCCTTGCCGAAAACGACTGGGAAGGCGGGGCCTCGCGGCGCCCGGCCGTTGTCGCACATCCCGATGTGTTCAGCCGGCGTGTACGGGAAGATGCGGGTGATGTCGGATGCGATATATCTGCAGATGTCGTTGCAGGGCGCACCAACCTCACCCTCTCGTCAGCCCCGGTATGGCTCACCGAAT
This sequence comes from Methanoculleus sp. SDB, assembly GCA_001412355.1. NCBI lineage: Archaea > Methanobacteriati > Methanobacteriota > Methanomicrobia > Methanomicrobiales > Methanomicrobiaceae > Methanoculleus > Methanoculleus sp. SDB. Next base: position 35,460 of record LKUD01000047.1, on the reverse strand, counting down.
CGTGCGTGTTCCTCGGCGAAATACCGCGAAATTTTTCATTTGAGGCGTGGAAACCTCGCGGAAAGCTTCTGACACGTGAGGGCTGGGTTGACGACCGGATTCCGGATGACAGTGCGCTCGCACTCCTTACGCCGGAGGGTCTCGTGATCGTGACGGGATGCTCACATGCAGGGATCTGCTCGGTGATCGACTATGCGATGCAGATCACCGGCGAGGACCGGATTGCGGACGTCATCGGGGGGCTGCACCTTTATAAGGCCTCACCCGATCGCATTCTCGAAACCGCTGAATATCTCGCGGATATAGCTCCCGGAGAGGTACATGCCTGCCACTGCACCGGGCTGCGTGCTCAGGTTGCATTTGCGAATTTCATCAACCTGCAGGAGACGGGTGTGGGGCTGCGCCGCAGCGTTCCGTAACGCGCGCAGGGAGATGCAGCAATGTATATATAATCCGGCGATGAGTCTCCATCCACGACCGGATCGCAGGCCGTCCCGGCAGGGCATCCCTGCGAACCGATGAATTCTGGTGCAGGAGGATGTATCATGCCACGGGTAATTCATTTTGAACTGGCAGCCGATGACCCGGAAAAGACCGCGGAATTCTACCGGAATGTATTCGGATGGAAGAGTGAGAAATGGAACGGGCCACGCGATTACTGGCTTTGCACAACCGGGCCGGAGAGCGAACCCGGCATCAACGGCGCCATTCTCAGAAAAGAGGATACGGTGAGCAACGCGGGCTTCTGCCCCACCATCAGCGTGCCGTCCGTCGAAGCATGTATCGAGGCGGTTGCGGAACACGGGGGCAAGGTCGTCATGCCACGGACACCGGTGCCCGGTATCGGGTACCTTGCATACTGCGCCGATCCGGGCGGCATCGTATTCGGCATCATGGAACGGGACGACTCGGCGTAGAGAACCGGATAGAGATTTATCCTCCGGGGCCGGATAGTACCGCAGATGCATGCACTTTCCGAGATATTTATCCTCGGATTCGCAATCGGCCTGACCGGAGCGCTTGCCCCCGGCCCGACGCTGGTTGCGACGATCAGAGCCGCCCTCCACGACGGGTGGCGTGCAGGCCCGCGGGTGAGTTCGGGGCACATCGCCGTCGAGGCTGGTATTTTCCTGATTATCCTCACCGGCGCGGGAACCGGCATAGCACGGTATACCGGGTTGATCTCCGGTGTCGGTGGCATAGCACTTGTCGGATTCGGGCTCCTGACGCTGAAAGAAAGCCGTGATGCAGCGATTGAACCGCAAACGGCAGGTCTCGCGGGGAGCCCTTTTGCCGCAGGAGCGATGACGAGCGCATCAAACCCGTATTTCTGGCTGTGGTGGGTGACAATCGGGGGCGTTTTTTTGCTGGATGCATTCTCAGGCGGCATCGCCTCTGTCGGTGCCTTTATGGCAGGTCACTGGCTGGCGGATCTCGGTTGGTTCACATTTGTATCCACCGCAATTAGCAGAGGAGGGCGTGTCCTCTCCCCGCCTGCGTACCGGATGATTCTCACTGCCTGCGCGGTGTTTCTGATGGTATTCGGGCTCTCATACCTGGGATCCGCCATCCTTTAGGAGGCAGCCCCGGATCAGGGTATCACTTCGCATCCCTGATATTTTTCATGATGAAAATCTGCTGATGCAATGCGCCCTTCGCTAATAAGTGCGCGTATTTCCGGCAGGACTCCGTTTATCGCCCCCTGAAGGTTCTCAACCGTACAGCGTACGAGCTTTCGCCCCTCATCGGGCCACGGGCGGAGTATGTTTGAATACAGGCACCGGCCGCCGCAGAATTCGAACAGGCTGCAGATAGTGCAGTCACCCTCAACCGGTACTGTCGGCAGTCCGCGCGGATCGGCAGTGGCGATATGCCCGAGATAATAGTCCCGCATTCCGATCATGCACGGGCAGGGTATGATGGTGCCGTCGGTCATGATCGTATAGTTCGCGTGGCCCGATCCGCACCGAAGCGGACTCTGTTTCCCGAGCAGAAGATCTTCGGCCGTCACGAGGAAGGGATACCACTTCGGCACACGGCCTTCCGACCGCATTATATCCAGCCACGCGCGGACGAGCCGCCTGATGCCCGGATTGTAGGAGTTATGGACCCAGGGTGCAAAGGAGCGCAATCCGAAATCATCCCAGAAATTTGCGTCCATCTGCCAGTGGATGGACGAGAATGGACAGGATTCGTTTCCGGCAAGATACCGGACCGCCGCTTCGATGTCGGTAGCCTCGGCAACGGTCATCCGGGCAATCAGCTCACCGGTAAAACCGGCATCCTCCGCATAACGGACACCGTCCATGGCACGGCGGAAGGTTCCCGGTCCCCGGTACAGATCGGTCAGCGCTTCGGGCCCGTCGATAGATACAAAAATGGTTTCAAACCTCTGCACCAGCGCGGGATCGAGGGAGGGGAGGCAGATGCCGTTTGTGTGGAGAAGAAACCGTTTCACCGGCGCCTCCGTAATAATCATCTCCACCAGATCAGACCGCAGCAGTGGTTCTCCGCCGTAAAACGTCAGCGTTGCCTCGGGATCCCGCGCCAGAAAACTGTACAGGATCGCCGGATCGACGCTGAGATCGGGAGGGGGAGTATCGTCGATGGCAATGCCGGGGTCAGTACTCCGGCAGGTTCCGTACATTTTTCCGCGGCAGTAGGTACAGCAGAGGTTGCAGTCGTCGGTAATGATCAGGTTCCAGTTCACGCGAGAATCTCTACAGTAATCTGGCGAGAATGGCGATTAAGGATACGGTGCCGCCACGTACCGATCAGGGAATATGCCGTCATCTCCGCCCTTCGGGGCGCGCTTCACCACGGCGCATGAAAATCATTATGGGATGGCGCGCAGTACCGGAGGAACTGAGAGGAAGCGGCATGGAGCTCTGGTCATCACGTTTCGGGTTTATTCTCGCCGCAATCGGCTCTGCGGTCGGAATCGGCAACATCTGGCGCTTTTCAGCGGTCCTCGGCCAGAACGGGGGCGGAGCATACCTCATACCGTACCTGATCGCGGTCTTCCTCTTTGCCATGCCGCTGATGATGCTGGAACTCTCCATGGGCCGGCACTTCCGGGCAACCGTCGTCTCCGCGTTTAAAAATGTCCGGCCACGCTTCAACGTCATCGGGTGGCTGCTCTGTGCAACGGTCTTCCTCATTCTCAGTTACTACCTGGTCATCACCGGCTGGACGCTTGCCTATGTCGTCTCCTCCGCTTCGGGGCAGATAGAGTCCTTTGCCCGCTTCACCGGCAGTTACGAACCGGTGCTCTATTTCATCATGACGGCTGCCGTCACCGGCGTTGTCGTGTCTGCAGGGGTTCGGAAGGGAATAGAGAAGATCTCAACCGTCATGATTCCTTTCTGCGTCGGCATTCTTGCGCTGATGGCAGTCTACGCCACGACATTGCCGGGATTTGCGGAAGGAATCACCTTTTTTCTCTCTCCGGATTTTTCCGTCCTCGCAAATCCCCTGATCTGGAGTGCGGCTTTCGGACAGGCGTTCTTTTCACTTTCCGTCGGGGAAGGAATCCTGATCACCTACGGGGCGTACATGGACAGGGAAACCGTTATTCCCTATTCGGCAATCATTATCACCGTTGCCGACCTCGTCGTCGCACTGATGGCAGGCGCCGTGATTTTTCCAATCGTCTTTACATTCGGGCTTGAACCGACAATCGGGGCAGAACTGGCTTTTTCGACGCTCCCAAAGGCCTTTGCCCTGATGCCGGGCGGATATCTGCTCGGAATTCTGTTTTTCCTTGTCCTCTTTTTCGCAGGCCTGACCTCGGCGGTATCGATGCTGGAAGTAACCGTCGCGGCAATCCGTGAAGCCACAGGGCTTTCGCGGCGCATCATCGCAGCGCTTCTCACCGCCCTCGTTATGATTGCGGGCATGCCGTCGGCACTCAGCTACAGCGCCCTCGGGCTGAGGTTCGACGATATCCGGATACTTGATTTTATGGATGAAACGGTGGGTGAGCTCGGCCTGCCGGTTTCGGCGTTCCTGATTGCCGTTATCTTCACGTGGTTCATACCCCGCACTGCACTCGGTTCCCAGATTGACGGCGGAGGTGTGTGGCTGCGGCTGGTCTGGCTCATGTGCCGCTATATTATCCCCGCCGTCCTCATCGTAACGACCGCAGCACGGCTCCTCTCCGGGGTTGATTTCGCAGGATGGCGTTTCATACCCGGCACGGAGTCAATCGGAAGCCTGTTGCAGGGTACAGGCGCCCTCATTATATTTGCCATGCTCATTGTCATCATTCTCGCCTTCTGCCGCCTGAAGGGATGCAGGATTCCCCCCCATCTCCGCGGATGGCGGTAACGCCGGCACCCCGGGGACTGCCGTGCCCCGTCCGCTCACTTTTAATATTCCGCTTCACCCCATACTGGTCATGCACCGGCGGGAGACGGATCCGACGGCCCGGGTGATGGCGGACCGGACGAAACGTCAGGAAGAAAATTTCAGGATTTTGGTTGCGCAGCTCAAACACGAATCCATCCCGTATCGTGTGAAGGCAGCAGAGGCGCTCGGACATATCGGTGATCCGAAGGCACTGGAGCCGCTCATCGCCTGTCTTGACGATCCCGAGAATGACGTCCAGTGGGTAGCGGCCCGGGCGCTCGGCACCCTGAAGGATGCACGGGCCGCCTCCGCCCTGATCGCCGTGCTCGGACGACCGGATCGATGGGTCAGGCAGGGATCGGCGTGGGCCCTTGGCGAGCTTGAAGAAACCCGTGCCGTCGAGCCGCTCAGCGCGCTTCTCTCGGATCCGAAAAAGGATGTACGCGTCACTGTTGCCGAAGCGCTCGGTAAAATAGGGAATGTACGGGCAGAGCGCGCCCTCCGGGCCGCTCTGAATGATGATGAGCCGGATGTCCGGGCTGCGGCCCGGGCGGCCCTGAGGCTTATCGGGATTCCACCGGAGTGAATCGCTGCAGGACAGGGGCGGGAGAGGAGGATGTATGTACCCCCGGAATGGAAGACCCTCGCAGGGCTGATTGCTGCGGCCGGAGGAAGTACGGTCTATGTCGTCGGAGCGACGGACAGGGGAAAAAGCACGTTATGCCGGTATCTGATCGAATCGCTTGCACCACGACTGCCGGCAGCGCTCATCGACACGGATCCGGGACAATCCTCGGTGGGACCGCCTGCCACAATCGGCCTCGCCACTTTTGCCGGCACTTCCACACACCCTTCGGCCGTCCACCTCCGGTTTGCGGGATCGACCTCCCCCCGCGGACATGTTCCGGTGTTCCTTTCCGCCACACGCAGGCTGTATGACCGGGCACGTGAGCTCGGAGCCGGCACCATCATCATAGATTCTCCCGGGTATGCCATCGGCACGGCAGCCGAGGCCTTTCATGTCGCCATGATCGATATGCTGCAGCCCTGCCATCTCGTTGCCCTGCAGCGGGGCCGGGAGATCGAACCCGTTCTTCGCACGTTCCGCCATCATCCCACGATGGAACTGCACCGTTTCCCTGTGCCCGAAGGTATCCGGATCCGATCGCAGATTGAACGTGCACGGAATCGTGAAAAACTGTTCAGCGACTATTTTGCCAATGCTCACTCTTCGGAGCTTTCATTGGACGACATCGGCATTTTCGGAAATATTCCGGAGACATTTTCCACTGGGGCATGGGAGGGACGCCTTGTTGCCCTCTGTGACTGGAGGCTTGAGGTGCTGGCCCTCTCGATCGTCGAGAAGCTCGATCCCCTGCACCGGTGTCTCCGGGTCACATCGCCCCCGTTTCATGCCGGCGGCCTCGCCGCACTTCACGCGGGTGCGCTCATGATGGCACGGGACGGCACGCACCGCCCGCTCTGAAGCGTTTTTCGATCACCTTTTTACAGGACACGTCGATCAGGTATATTCATAGGGTGAAAATACCGTGATATTCCGGTGTGTTGTCAGGAGAGAACCAGAACTCCAGATTTTCGGAAGATGTCGGGTGAGAAGCCATGGTACTGTACCGCTGTGATGTCTGCAATGTATTTGAATACGATTCCGAACGGGGGAACTCCCTTCTGGGCATCCCTCCCGGAACCGAACCGGACCGGTTCCCCCAATCATGGGCATGCCCGATCTGCTCGTCCGATAAAATGCACCTGAAACCGGAGAAAGCGGTGCATAGGGTAAGCTCCGAACAGGAGATCACCTGCCCCGTCTGCGGTGCGAAACACGCAATCATGATATCGTATGCGGAGAAAGCGGATCTCGCCGGGTACTTGGGCGAGTGGAGGCGTGAATCAGACAGCACCGAGACGGAAATGGCGGCGATTCACACCATCTCCGCAACGGGAGCTGCGATCATCGAACCGATGCGGACCAGAAAACCCGTCATATCCTGGGATGATATCCTGATAAAAGGTGCCCAGCTAGCAAAACTTCCGCTCAACCCCGACGAACCCGTCACCTCCCGGACCGTTATCGGCCCTGCTGCCGCACGGCCGCTTGTCATCGAGACGCCGATTTATGTGACCCACATGTCATTCGGCGCACTTTCCCGCGAAGTGAAACTCGCTCTGGCAGGCGGGAGTGCCGCGGTGCAAACGGCGATCGGATCGGGAGAGGGGGGAATTCTTGAGGAGGAGCGGGAAGCGGCTCACCGTTATATTTTCGAATACGTCCCGAACCGCTATTCCGTCACACCGGAAAATCTCGCTTCGGCCGATGCCATCGAAATCAAGATCGGTCAGTCAACCAAACCCGGCATGGGGGGGCATCTCCCGGCCGAGAAGGTTACACCGGAGATAGCCGCCCTCAGGGGATTTCCCGAAGGCCACGACATTGTCAGCCCCGCACATTTTGAGGATATCCTGACACCGGACGACCTGAAGCGGAAAGTGGCATGGCTGCGGGAGATGTCGGGGGGCAGGCCGATCGGGATCAAGTTTGCCGCAGGGAATATCGAGCAGGATATGGAGGTCGCGGTCTTTGCAGAGCCCGATTTCATCACGATCGACGGGCGGCCCGGGGGTACGGGGGCCTCCCCGAAGTCTGTCAAGGATGCCACCGGAATACCCACCATTTTTGCTCTTTACCGGGCCCGGCGGTTCCTCGACGAGCGGGGGCTCCCGAATATTTCTCTCGTCATCACCGGCGGTCTCCGCATATCCTCCGATTTCGCGAAGGCGCTTGCCCTTGGTGCGGATGCAGTCGCCATCGGCACCGCCGCACTGATGGCATGTGCCTGCCAGCAGTACCGTCTCTGCAGCACCGGCACATGCCCCGTCGGAGTGGCCACCCAAAATCCGGATCTCAGGAAACGCCTTGAGGTTACCATATCGGCCCGGAAACTCGAGCATTTTCTCCGGGTATCAACCGAGGAGCTGAAGGACTTCGCACGCCTGACCGGCAACCGCGACGTCCACGGGCTCACGGTATCTGATCTCTGCACGGTAAACTCGGAAATCTCGGGGCATACGACAATCGGACACGTGTGAAAAGGGGAGACGCCCGGCGACTCCGCCCGGCTTCATTCCCTGATTTCATTCTTACAATCGCCCCGGATCCCCCATCAGGGCGCATGCCCCTCAACCCAGCGCGTACCGTCGGAACGGTACTCTTTCTTCCAGATCGGTACATATTCCTTGATCCGGTCGATAATGTACTCGCAGCCGAGGAATGCCTCTTTCCGGTGGGCGGCAGCGGCGACGATAACCACGATCGTTTCGCCCAGAGCAAGGTTTCCGAAACGGTGCAGGATGTCCACGGAGGAAAGCCCGAACATTGTCTCGGCCTCCCCGGCAATCCGGAGAAGATCCGACTGCGCCACTTCTTCAAAGACCTCCAGTTCCAGTGACTCGATACCGTCGTCCCGGACCGTGCCGACAAAAGCGACAATTCCTCCGACATTCCGCTGTTTGGCGGCTTCAATCATCTTCCCCGCATCAATCGGTTCGGTGGTAAGTCCAATCATTCCCGTATGCTCCTGCCTCTTCATCCGCCCGCAACCGGAGGGTAGACGACGAGCTCGTCCCCTTCCCTGAGCACATCCGCGCCGGCTGACGCATGGCCGATGCGTGCGCCGTTTTTCATCAGTACGACATAGCGGTGCAGGGCTCCTCCCGGTTCGTACAGGGCCCCCCGCCCTTCCGGCGAACGTGCCGCGAACTCTGCCAGCGCACCCGCAAGCGTCGTTCCGTCCGGGACCGAGAGCTCCGTCTCTTCCCCGAATATCTCCCTGAACCGTGCAAATGCCCGAATTCGTATTTTTATCACGTTATTCCCTCGTTTATTTCTTTCCGGCATCGCCGCAGTCCCTGCACGCCGGATCGCGGGCAAGGGGCATCTCATACAGTTTCGTCGACCGCCCGTTCCAGAGCATGAGCCGGTTTTCGAGCAGAGAGCCGGCGCCTGTCAGGTACTTTGCCACCTCGTTCGCCTGGATCAGGCCGATGATCCCCGCGGTCGTCCCGAATACGGGAGTGACCTCCTCGGGAGGCGGTTCCGGAAAGGTGCACCGGAGACAGGCGGTTTTTCCCGGGATAATCGTCGTGACCTGCCCGTCGAATCCGCGTATTGCACCGTGGACAAGGGGGATGTTGTTGTCGCATGCGGCACGGTTGAGCGCGTACCTCACTGCAAAATTATCCGTCGCGTCCACAATGATATCCGCTCCCCGGACGAGATCGGCTGCATTCTCCGCATCGATAGCGAGGGGGCGGGAGTCAATACTGACATCAGGGTTCATTGCGATGATTTTTTCCTCCGCCGAAGCGGTTTTATTCCTCCCGATGTCCCGCTCCCAGTGGATTACCTGCCGGTTGAGATTCGTACGCTCAACGACGTCGCGGTCGATGATGCGGAGACAGCCGACACCGGCAGCGGCAAGATAGATCGCAACCGGCGATCCGAGTCCGCCTGCACCTGCAATGACTACCAGCGCCTCTGAGAGGGATTTTTGTCCATCCTCGCCAATCACCGGCACCTGCCGCAGGTACCGTTCCTTGTCAGCCACTCTCTTCACCTCCCGCATATCTTTCTGCCGGTGTCCGGGCTCACCGCACCCCCGGAGCAGAATAAGAGTGATTTTCGGCACGAGTTAAGGATTGTGATAGTGTATACCCTCGTTTCGGACATCAGTTTTCAGGATTTTTTCTTTCCGCTCAATCGTGCGGTTCGTCATCGATCCCCTTTTCCCGCGCAATTTCCCGAATCCGGAGGAGTGCCGCCTCGGCATCTTTTCGCTTCCGGTCGATGGCACCCGATGCGGCAAATGCACGAAATCCTGCAATTACTTCCGGGGAAAGCGAGGTGCGGGCCAGGTCGCATACAGCCTCATAGGTGCGTTCGGGAAAATACAGGGATTGTGCTGCCGACAGAAGGACACCGGCGGCGTGACGGTCGATAACACCCTGTGTTTCGGCCTCGGCAAGCGTGCTCCTGATATTGACGAGCGGTTCGGAGAGGGGCTTGTACGTCTCCGGATCGAAGATCAGCGCCACTTCATCATCCGCGACCAGTTCGCCGCTCCGGTACGCTTCATAGACCGCACCAACCCCCTCCATGCCGAGGCTGTCGAGCTCTGCAGCACGGAGTGCCCCCATGCTCGATGCACCGACAACCGATACACCCGCCCGGAGTGCGGCAAGGATCTCGCGATGGCCGACCGAGCAGTCCTGGAAGAAAACGCCGTCGATAATCCCGATTATCCGGGCGCCCTCCGCCACCGCCCGCGTGACGTCGCCGCGTTTCACGGGAGGACAGTAGCGGGCGCGGAGTATCGCACGCGCACGGACAGGATCAAGGCTCGGGCCGAGAAATACGACGACTTCGTGCATTCCTGCACCGCTCCCCCATCCGGTCCTTGTCAACAGCATAGACTTCGAGCCCGGGGACGATAACGCGGACCACCGGAATGCCGATCTCTTCCCGTGTCAGGTCCACCGCGATGACGCGGTGAAGCCCCGCACGGCCGAGTGCGCTGACAACGTGCCTGATGTCGGTGAGAAAGTCGTCGCTGTCAAAGGAGGAGATCTCATCGAACCTGACTTCACCGCTGCCGTTGAACCAGTACCGGTTCATCCGTTTCGTGCGTTCGTATCCGAGCTGTTTCCTGAAAGAGGCCTCGGTTGCATCCTCCCGGGCGCCGTGAATCTGCGTCAGCCTGCTCTGCGCCACCTCCGTAAGGGCCCGGAGGAGCGCGATGCCCGCATTTGTGTGGCTTCCCATCCCGATGGTCAGGAGGGAGGGATCCCTGAGGAGCACGTCGTCCGCCACCGCAGCGATTGTCGGGATGCCGATGTCGCTCGTAATATCCTTGATGACTACGTCCACCGACGCGTCGGTGAAACGGTGCAGCAGGTCGGCACCGAGGCCCCCGGAAATCCCCGTTACAAGCGGCCCGGTATTCCGGGTCGCCTCGACAAGCGACCATGCGTCACGCTCGATCACTTCCATGAGTGCGTGAAAGACCGCCTCTTCCCGGGTATTTCCGGATGCGAGGCCGTTTGTATTTGTCCGGAACAGCCGGCTTTCATGATTCAGGGGATGAAAAACGGCGTGGGCGGGCACGAGTATCTCCTCGTCCCGAAGGATATCCCAGCCCTTGACCCACGGCAGGGTCGCGTTCGGATCTGCGCCGGGAGGGAGGATGAGATCAGAGGGATCGAGTACGGATCGCTCCCGGACAATCTCCCCGTAGCGTGCGTGGATGATTGCATGATCATGCAGCTCCCCGGAGAAGCGCTCGATGCCCTCCATCACTGCCGAGACCCGTGCTTCGACAGGAGTTGCCCCTTTTCCATTGTAGACGGAGATAGCGCCGTTCTCAGCGGTCGGACGGATACTCGAGAATACCGGAATCCCGATCCTGTCCAGGTTCGTGATATCTGCGACCCGGGTAATCCCCGCACGCGGCAGCACCGCCTCCGCCCGGGCGAGAGTATCCTCGGGCGCGACCGCACGCTGTGTTTCCACGCAGTAGTGCTTTTTGCATTCGGACAGCTTCATCTCCATCATCCCCGGACGGCTATCAGTAGTTCCGTTTCTTTCCAATGAGTAATTAATCTTTCACGGATTACAAATCCGCACTCATTTTTTGCGAATTTTAAACCCGGTACCGTGAAATACCGCAATGAGCCTCGACCCCTCCAGGACCTCGACGCGGAAGAGCGATGTGCCGGGCGAATCCTCCACTTTCACGGCAACCGCCGTAAGTGTTCCCGTTGCCGGCGCCAGATACTGGATCGAGGCGGACACGGCTACTTCCGGGACGGACTCGAGATTCGCGGCGATCCCGAACGCCTGGTCGGCAAGGGAGAAGATTGCACCGCCATGGATCGTACCGTTCGGATTGAGCTTTCCGGCAGGATCCATGGTCACGCTGATCCCGTTCTCCCCTGCCTTCTCGATTCGCATGCCGTTCGTTACTGCGAATTCACACGAGTTGAAGACATCAATTTTTTCCTCGGGCGTCATGGACGGATGGAAGAGGGTCATGGGCATATCTCATGTGACTATCTGTCTTATTGGACGCCATTTCCCAAAAAAGATCTCCTGACCATTCCCTGCCGCGGTATCTATAAGCGTGAAAAAACAACCGGTGACACATATGCAGTATGCAGAGGGCAGGGCAGGCAGGGTGTTTGTCCTGAGAATCGACGACGGAGAGGATATGCTTGAAGTGCTCGGCGATTTCCTTGTCGAAACAGGGGTATCTGCGGCCGTCATCCAGATCATCGGTGCGCTCCGGGGGGGTATGATGGTCACCGGCCCGCGCGAGCCGGTTCTGCCTCCCGTACCGATGCGGGAAGAGATAGCCGGCGGTTCGGAACTGCTCGGATTCGGAACTGTATACCCCGGCGTGCAGGGGCCGGCCATTCACCTCCACGCCGCAACCGGACGGGGCAGGGAGACCCGGACCGGGTGCATCAGAGAAACGGCACGCACCTATCTCGTGGTGGAGGCGATCATCACCGAACTTGTGGGAATCAACGCCGTCCGCGAACTCGACGAACGGACGGGCGTCACCCTTCCGGTCTTCTGCGAAGAAAAGGTGTTGTAAGACGTGCGTATCATCTGCCTCGGTGCCGAATCCCTCGGGGCACGGTCGGCGGCATGTTTTGTGGAGAGTGGAAGGCGGCGGATTCTGATTGATCCCGGCGTCGCTCTCGGGCCGCACCGGTCCGGCCTGCCGCCGCATCCGCGCGAACAGGAGGCGGCGAGGAGCATCAGGTCGGCGATTTGCAACGCGGCGGACTGCGCGACGGATATCGTTGTCAGCCATTACCATGGGGATCATGTCCCGCTCGCGCACCCCGACATCTCCCAGATCGCGATTGCCGACATCTCTCTCCGGCCGGATGTGCGCTTCTGGTGCAAAGGCCCGGAAGGCATCTCCCGGCGGTCACGTATCCGGCGTGATGACCTCGTGCGCTCCTGGGGGCCTGCCGCCGCACGGCCGGCAGAGGGGCACGGCGATGACACCCTCCGCTGTTCGCCTTCCGTGCCCCATGGTACCTCAGGCGGCAGGGGCGGAGCTGTGATGATGACCTGCATCACGGAGGGTGACGAGCGGTTTGTCCACGCCTCGGACATCCAGCTGATGAACGACGAGTCGATCGACCTGATCTGCCGGTGGCGCCCGACAATCGTGCTCGCATCGGGTCCGCCCCTCTACCGTACCGCCATACGTCCGGAGGAATGCGAGGATGCGGCTGCACGCGCCCGCAGGCTGCTCTGCTTTGCCCGCACCCTTATCCTCGACCACCACCTCCTGCGCTCTTTCGACGGGCTGGCCTGGCTCCGGGATACCGCGGATGGAACAGGCGGCGGGATCGTCTCCGCGGCTGAATTCATGGGCCGATCCCCACTCCTCCTCGAGGCGTCACGTGCCCGCCTGTATCAGGAGGAGCCGCAAGGCTCCTGACCATACCCGGGCTCAGAGCCAGCCCATCCCGCTCCAGTGTTCGTAATCATGCGCCCACTCGTCCTTCCGGGACGTGACAAGCTGCCGGAAATGCTCGCGCATGGCTTCGCGGGCCGTCTCCTGCTCGGTATCTTTCCGGTTCGTCCGGATCGCCCCGGTAAGTATGCCGCCGAGCTTCCGTGCCTCGGCAACCGTATCGTCGGGTACATCGGGCTGCCCCAGCATGAGCTCACCGAGACCGCCGACAATCGTGGCACCCATCAGGAAGAGCGTCTCGTTCATGTACGTGGTGACCTCTTCGGCACGGGATCCGCCTGCAGTGCAGACTGAACAGCCGTATTTTCCCGTCAGCAGCTGGCAGTGAATGCCATCCGCGAGCCGATCGAAAAATGTCTTCATCTGGGCCGTTACCGAGTTGATATAGTTGGGGGACCCCAGCACGATGCCGTCCGCCCCGGCAAGACGATCCAGCATATCTGCCATATCGTCGATATGCGGGCATTCACCCGTTGCATAGCATGCTCCGCATGCGTCGCAGTAGTCGATCTGCAGGGCACAGAGATCCACGAACTCCACCTCAGCCCCCGCCTCCCGGGCACCTTCAAGAACCGCTTCCACCAGTTTTCCCGTGTTGCTCGCAACGCCCCGCGGGCTCGCATTTATTCCTATAACCTTCATTGTAATCCTCACCTCTCCGTAGAGTTGGAAATGCCCGCTTAAGCCGATTCGCTTTTTATTCCGGATGCAGTTACCTGTCCGGTCAGGTCTCCTCACCCGGTCGCAGAAGACGGGCGGCCTCCCCCACCCGCTTCAGGCCCCCCTCGAGAAAAATGATGCCGAGGATCGATTCAACCAGCGTCCCTTTCAGATGATCGCGGTCTGCCTCCGGCTCCTCATGTCCGAACCTGATGCTGTGCCGGTAGAGCGCCCACCGATCGGAGAGGCGCGCCATGTTCGCATTGCTCTCGTACCGCTGCCTCTCTTCCGTCAGTGAACCGGCTTTCCGGATGTCGGGACTCCAGATCTCCGGTAGAACTCCGATCTTCAGCGCTGCATCCCCAATCCAGGCAAGTGTTGCCGCTGCATCGGACAGCCCGGCCATCTGCTCGAGCTCCTCCGTAGTGAGCGTGCAGTCCCCCGCCTCCCGGAAATGTACCCTGATCTCCTCAAACAGGTTGCGCGTGCTGGGTTGAAACATCGCGAGGATGACAAGGTCGGGCCGGGTCAGCGGGTACCCGAGATCCGTCTCGATAGCGGGAATTACCACGGATCTGACGGCAGCAATCGCAGAGGCAGTGTCATCAAGCATATCGAGCCACCGGGATGCCTTGCCGCGATCATGCATCCGGTTTTCCGGGAGAGAGGACAGATACCGCGCGATTCCCTGCTGCAACAACAGGATGCGTTGCCCGATATCAATGGGCTCCCATGCGAGCGTCCTGTGCATTCACGAACCTCCCCTTCCGCACCGGCCTGATGCCGGAACAGTACGAAACGGTATGCGCGCAGGGAATATTAACACGACGGATGCAATAAGGGAGCGGAAAAAGCAGGTAAATTATTTATACTATACGCGCATAGGGGGGTACGCCTCAGGAGGGAAATCCCCTGACGGATACAGCCATGAGAGAGGGCAGTCAGAGGCACCACCGGCGAGAGGCCTTGACACCCCCTTCATGGCACACACATGTTCGACGTACATGTCAGCCATGACACAACGGGTGCACGGGATAGAAACGACATAGACATCCCGTGGACGACACAGACGTCGACTCATGGCGTCGAAACGAGATGTACCACAACATGATGCCATGATGCATAACACTCTTCCGGTTGAAACGGCATACAACCGGAGGCATTGCAGGTGATGCATCATGGAGCCGAAAATAGTTCGTCGGGACGGAGAGTATCCTTCTGGGGTACAGCTGTTTTCACGTGAGGACGTAGAGATTTCTGCCGAATATTTCGCTGTTGCGGATCCCGCCCCCGTACCGGATCAGTATGAAACGGGGGAGACGCAGCGCGGCAATCCATCCGGAAGAAGGTATAACCGCCCCGCCGTTCATGCACGGATTCACGCTGTCTGATGAAAAGGGGTTGAGGAGGGATTACTCCTCGAGCGTGGAGATATCCCCGGGATCGAAGCCCATCTCCTGCGCTTTCAGGACCCGCCGCATGATCTTCCCGCTTCGTGTTTTCGGGAGCGACGGTACGAAGTCTATTTCCGAGGGCATGGCAATCGGCCCGAGACTCATCCGAACGTGGTACGTGAGGTCGGATTTGAGTTTTTCCGAGGGCGAGTATCCCAGTTTCAGGATGACGAACGCCTTGACCGCCTGACCTTTCACGACGTCGGGCTTGCCGATGACCGCCGCCTCCGCGACCGCTTCATGGGAGACGAGGGCGCTTTCGACTTCAGCCGTGCCGAGGTTATGGCCCGCGACGATGATGATGTCGTCCGCCCTCCCGAGCACCATGATGTAGCCTTCTTCGTCTTTCACGGCCAGATCACCGGCAGTATAGTAGGTGTTGATAGTGTTCCAGTACTCCCGGTACCGCTCGTCGTTGTTGTGGACGGTCCGCATCATGGCGGGCCATGGTTCCTTGATCACGAGAAGCCCTCCGATTTTCGGGGGCACGGGATTGCCCTCTTTGTCGACGACATCCGCGACAACACCGGGAATGGGTTTTCCCGCGAACCCGGGCTTCATCGTCTCGCCGACGAGCGTCGTCACCATCACCATGCCCGTCTCGGTCTGCCACCATGTGTCAATCACCGGACAGGCGGATTTACCGATCATGCGGTAGTACCACTCGAACGCCTCGGGATTGAGCGGTTCGCCGACCGAACCGATGATGCGGAGCGAATCGAGGTTGTGCCGGGACGGCCACTCATCACCGAATTTCATGAACATCCGGATCGCGGTCGGCGCCGTGTAGAAGATGGTCACGCCGAAATCCTCGATGATGCGCCACCAGACACCCGGATCGGGATAGTCCAGGACGGACTCGGTGATAAGCACGGTCGCACCGGCCGCGAGAGGCCCGTAAACGATGTAACTGTGGCCGGTGATCCATCCGGGATCCGCCGTACACCAGTGCACGTCGTGCTCCTTGAGGTCGAATACGTATTTTGTCGTATAATATGTCCCGACCATGTAGCCGCCGCATGTATGCAGGATGCCCTTCGGAGGACCCGTCGTGCCGCTGGTGTACAGGATGAACAGGGGATCCTCGGAATCCATGACCTCAGGTTCGCAGACCGGTTCGACATCTTCCATAATTTCATGGAAATCGAGTTCCATCTCCGAGTACAGCTCGAGTTGCGGTTTCGTCCGCCGGAGGACGATAATGCGCTCGACCGACGGCGCATTCACCACCGCCTCATCCACGATCGATTTCAGGGGGACCCTCTTTCCGCGCCGGTTGCCGACATCTGCGGTGATCACGATCTTTGCCTTGGCATCACGGATCCGGGCATTGAGCGCCGAGGCCCCGAAGCCCCCGTAGACGATGCTGTGCACCGCACCGATGCGGGCACAGGCAAGGATGGCGATGACCTGCTCCGGAACAAGCGGCATATAGAGGCAGATCGTATCTCCTTTCTTCACACCGAGCTTTTTCAGGGCGTTTCCGAAGCGCAGCACCGCACGGTACAACTGCCGGTAGGTAAGGAGCCGTTCGTCGCCATCCTCCTCACCGCGCCAGATGAGGGCCACCTTGTTCCGGTTCGCGCTGTTGACATGCCGGTCGAGGCAGTTGTAGGTGATATTGAGCTTTCCGTTTACGAACCACTGTGCGTAGGGGTGCTTCCAGTCCTTCACGCGATCCCAGGGGCGGAACCACTCCAGTTCTCCGGCGATGTCAGCCCAGAAAGTTTCGGGATCGTCCAGAAACCGCTGATATGCAGTCTGGTAATCCCCGATCCAGGATTCTTTCCGGTACGAGGAGTCGGGAGTGTATTCGGTGTCTTCCAGTTTCACATCAAACGATTCGGCCATGAGTTTCCTCCAACACGATTAATCATGTTACTTTTTACCGGTGATGCACATCTGTTATGCATTTAATCATAACCATCATGATAAATAATGATAAATGTTCCCTCTGCACAACATATATGCAGTGCATATGACAGCGCATCCCCTCACAGAAATCAGGGAGCTGCTCCGGAAATTCCCGAAGGGGCTGAGCATTTCAGAAATCGCCCGGATGCTCGGCCAGCATCGCAACACCACAGCAAAATACCTCGACATCCTGCAACTCCGCGGGGACGTGGACCGGAAGCAGATCGGGACCGCGAAGAACTATTTCCCTGCCCACCGGATGGCAGTATCGTCCCTGCTTGACTTCACGCCGTTTCCGGTCGTCATCCTGAACAGGAGGACCGAAGTGGTGATGGTCAATGCCGCCGCCCTTGCCCTCTTCGGCTGTCCGCTCGATGTCCTCTATGGCGAACCTGCCGCCGACCTCCCCGTCCCGCTCTTTAAGGACAGGCGCCTCGCGGAAATGTACCACGACACCATCTACGGGACGAAGGGGACGGTCCGGCTGCAGGCCGTGCTCGCGGGAGCACAGTGCGATCTGCTTGTCCATCTCATTCCGGTCGTCTTCGATACGGGACGGGAGGGCTGCGCCCTCATCCTTCAGAACGAGACCCCCGAGCACGATATGGCGGAGCGGGCGGCACGGTGGCAGAAGCGGTACGAGGCGCTCGTTGCCGACACGACCGAGTGGATTATCCACCTCCGCCCCGACATGACAATCTCCCATGCTGGCGACGCATTCTGCAGGCGGGCCGGCAAGACGCATGAAGAACTCACCGGGTTTCGGTTTACCCCGGTACTATCTCCCGCCGACCGGATGCGTCTGCGGGAGGCCCTTGCCGCAGTCACGCCGGAAACTCCCGTGCAGACCCTCGAGGTGAGAACCATACGGAGCGACGGCGAGGTCTGCCGCGAAGAGTGGATCTTCCGGGGTATTTTCACGGGGAGCAGCACCCCTGCCGAATATCATTGCATCGGGCGGGACACGACCGCCGTCCGCCAGATGGAAGCGGAGCTTACCCGGTACCGGGCAGATCTCGAATCCCTCGTGAGCGAGCGGATACAGGAGATGCAGGAGGCAAACATGAACCTCCTGCAGGTCATTGCAGAGAAGGATGAGGTGGAGCGTGAGCTTACCTTTACCCGGTTCGCATTCAACCATGCATCCGATTCGATCCTCATCTTCGATCGTGACGGAGCGGTGTACAGGGCGAACATGACTGCCGGCGAACTGCTCGGGTACACACCGGCGGAGTTTCAGGAGACAACCGTTTTTTCAATCAATCCTTCACTGTCTCGGGCCGCGTGGGATCGCATGTGGAGGGACGCCGTGCCCGGCAGAAAAGAACGGACCCGGTCAGTACACCGAAAGAAGGATGGGCGCATCTTTCCCGTGGAGGTGTCGCGCACCTTCGTCGGATTCGGAGAAAAGATGTATTTTTGTTCGATTGCACGGGAAATTTCCACGGAATAGCATCAGGCCGAAGGGGGGTCCGGTCGCCGGCATCCCGCTTCTGTCCGTTCCGCTTTGCCGGATTCGATCATGTCAGACAGAATCGCCCCCAGATCACCGTCGCTGACGGCAATGCCGAAGCGTGCAAGCAGGGCTCTCCGAACGTCCGCATCAGACAGGGGAACGGAAGAGAGCACCCGCCCGGCAAATCCGCTTACATCCTCGTATGCCGCCCAGGGGTAGATGATCCACCGCCACTCGCACACCCGTTCCGCAAAAAAATCAGGAATAAATGCCGATGTGTCCTTGTGCTGAAGCACGGCGGTGCGGATTTCGCCGGGATTACAGGAGTCCAGGTACCGGACGGCTGCGTCCAGCGTCTCCCCCGTATCGGTCACATCATCGACGACAAGCAGCCGCAAGCCCCGCACATCGATGGAGAGTGGAAACATGACCATCGCCTTCTCCTTTATCTGTGCGGCACTCCCCCAGTGCTCAATTTTTATGCTGGTCAGCTTTTCATGGAGCAGAAAATCGCATACGACCCGGGCGGGGACGAAACCGCCACGGCCGATGGCAATCACCAGATCAGGACGGTATCCTGACTCCCTGATACGGGCGGCAAGTTTTTTTGCAAGATGATACGAGGAGTCCCAGGAAATCAGATCGCACGGAAACGAGTCGGGCAGCATCGATCAGGGGATAGGGCGCACCATCATTTAAGGAATCCGGCAAAAAACTCCCGGAAGCGAGGCAAAATTCAATGCCGATCCGCACCCTACTCTCATCCCTGTGAGAGCCGTCATCATCAAGAATGCAATCCGGGAAGGAGGGGGCCTCATCGAAAGCGTGCTCACGGACGCAGGGATAGCATGGGATGTGATCGATCTCGATGCCGGAGATCCGTTCCCCGCCCCGGAAACGTACGATATGGTATTCCTCCTCGGCGGATCGGACAGTGCCACCGATGATACGGCAAAAATGCGGCGGGAACGGGAGGCTGTCGCAGGCATTCTCCGGGAAGGAATCCCGTTCTTCGGGATCTGCCTCGGCATGCAGGTTCTCGGACTGACCGCCGGAGGAAAGGTGGCGAAAAGCCCGTATCCCGAGATCGGGGTGCGCGATCGCGTGGGAAGACTCTTCTGCTTCACACTGACAGCCGACGGCGGGAGGGATCCGCTCTGTGACGGCCTTCCCACATCAATTCCCGTGTTCCAGCTCCACGGTGATACGATTGTACCGGCCCGGGGCATCACCGTCCTTGCAACCGGTGACCTCTGCAGGATTCAGCTGATAAAAGCAGGCACATACGCATACGGCATCCAGGGGCATCTCGAAATGACACACGGCATGATTGTACGCTGGGCGGACGAGGATCCGGATCTCTCGGCGCTGGATCGTGACAGGCTGATCGCCGATTTTACACAATACGAAGAGGAATATGCCCGCCATGCCCGGATTATCCTGAAAAACTTTATCGCCATCGCCCGGGAGAGGACACACCAGGCTCAGGGACGGTGACCCCCGTGCCAAAGGAAAATATGCACATGAAACTCGGTGTCCTGTGTTCCGGAGGAAAGGATTCGTTGTTTGCATGCTGGAAGGCGATGCAGAAGGAGGAGGTCGTCTGCCTGATCACGATCATCTCGCGAAACGACGAGAGCTACATGTTCCACACCCCGAACATCCGCAGAACCGCACTACAGGCTCAAGCGGCGGGACTCCCCCTCGTGGAGGTGGAAACTGCAGGCGAGGAGGAGACCGAACTGGGAGATCTCACAACAGCGATCCGCCATGCAGCGGAGCTCTACGGCATAGAGGGGATTGTGACCGGCGCGATCCTCTCCGTCTACCAGGCGACTCGAATCCAGCGGATCTGCCATGAGCTCGGCCTCTGGTGCTTCAATCCCCTCTGGCACGCCGACCAGGAGTCCTACATGGAAGAGCTGATCGGAGCGGGATTTGAGGTGATTATTGCCGGTGTCTTCTCAGCGCCCTTCGACGAGACATGGCTGGGCCGCACAATCGACAGGGAAATGCTTCGTGAACTGAAATCCATCGCCGGCAGGTGGCGAATCACGCTGACCGGAGAAGGGGGCGAACTGGAGACATTCGTTCTTGACGCACCGTTTTTCCATTCGCGCATCGATGTCTCGCGATCACATACGACCTACCGCAACCACCACGGCCGGTACCTGATCGACGAGGCACGGGTGGTAAGGAAATGATTCTGCTGGTGGATCTCTGCTATAAACAGGATTCCTTAAGCCAATCCGAATTCGTCGACCCAATCGCGCGGATTGTCACCGGCGCAGGGCACTCGGTGCGGGTGCTTCATTATACACGGATCACAACCCCGGAACAGATCGCTCGCGCCGATGCGGTGATTCTCTGCGGAACGGCACTCGCCGACACGAATTACCTGAACGACGAAGATGCATTTTCATGGATTCCCGGCTGTCCCTGCCCTGTGCTAGGCATCTGCGCCGGCATGCAGATGATCGTCCGCAGTTTCGGCGGGACTATCACCTCCCGGTGCGAGATCGGCATGACCGACATCCGTATTGTGGCGGCTGACAGCCTGCTGGGAGAGCCCCGCACAATCCCTGCCTATGAAGTGCACGGGTCCGCAGTCGACTCTCCCGGCATTCTCACCGTCCTTGCCGATTCGGACTGCTGCATCCAGGCTGTCCGCCACCCTTCCCGCCCCGTATACGGGGTTATGTTTCACCCGGAAGTACGCAACGACTGGGTGGTCGAACGCTTCCTCCGGCTGGCTGGTGCGCAGGGCGCCTTCTCACGCTGACGACGAACGGGACACGGGATTTTGATCCATGATACACTTTTATTTTTCCTGCCGTACAATATGGCACACGGGATCCTCATGATAACCGTGCTCATGGTCGACGGTGATTCATCCCTGCTTGATGACGCACGCCGGTATCTTGGAAGGGATCCCGACATCAGGCTTGTGACGGCGTTTTCCGGCGAGGAGGCACTGCGTCTTTTCCCGGGGGGGAAACCGGATGTCATGGTCTCCGGTTTCTGCCTGCCCGGCATGAACGGCATCGAGCTGTTTCGCACGGTACGGGAGCGGGGGAGTGAGATCCCGTTCATCATCGTCACCGGCGGAGGGCAGGAGGGCATCGTCATCGATGCGCTGAACGCCGGTGTCGATTTCTATCTCAGGAAAGGCGGAGAACCGGGAGCACTATTTGCCGAACTCCGCAACTCCATCAGGCAGCTTGTGAACGGCTGTCATACCGGGCGATCCCTGCCGCAGAGCGGGAATCTGCTCCGCACCATCATCGAACACCTGCCGGATGCCACATTCGCCATCGATACCGACGGCAGAGTTGTTGCATGGAACCGCGCCATGGAGACGATGACGGGCATCCTTTCCGAAGAGATGATCGGGAAGGGCGATTTTGAATATGCCCTTCCCTTTTATGGAACCCGCCGCCCGGTTCTCATCGACATGGTCACCAGGCCCGAAGAAGGAATCGCACTGTATGATGAGATTAGGCATAACGGGAATGGTATCGAAGCAGAAACCATAATATCCCGGCCAGGCGGAAAGGAGAGGATTCTCTGGGTAAAGGCTGCCCGGCTGGTCGATGACAACGGCAATCCCGGAGGCGCTATCGAATCTATCAGGGACATCTCCGAAAACCGGCTTCAGACAATTCTGCGGGAGGGCGAGGCTAAATACCGTCAGCTTGTCGACCATGCCAGAATCGCCATCGTTGTCGCCCAGGAGGGCAAAATCAGATTTATGAACCCGTTCGGCCTCGAGATATTCGGCCTCACGCCGGAATCGGTTGCCGGTATGCAGATGGAGCAGCTGATTCATCCGGACGACCGCTCGATGGTGCTCGAGCGGCATGAACAGCGCCTTGCCGGAAAAACGCTGCCGAGCACCTACACCTTCCGTATCATCGACCGCACCGGCTCGGTGCGCTCTATAGAGATCAATGTCATCATGTTCTCGTGGGAGGGGAAACCGGCCACTCTGAATCTGCTTTTCGATATCACGGAGCGGAGGGAGGCCGAAGCGCTTCTGCGAGAGCGGGAGGCGGTGCTGCGGTCCATTTTCGCAGTTTCTCCCGTGGGAATCGCTATGATCGCGAGGGGCACCATCCTTGAGGTGAATGACACGTTCTGCGAAATGACGGGCTACGCACCCGGGGAACTCACTCAACAGAAGACGCGGATACTTTATGACGATGACGCCGAATACGCAGCCGTCGTCAAAGCGATTGCAGACGGCATCAGTACGGGCGGCACGGGAAGCGTGGAAACGCACTGGCGGCGGAAAGACGGCTCCATCGTCGATATACTCCTTCAGTCGACGCTCATTGATCCGGCCTCCCCTGACTCTGCCCAGAGTTCTGTTGCCATGGATATTACCGAACAGAACAAGGCGGCGGCAGCATTGCGGGCTAGTGAGCAGCGGTTCAAGGATCTGGCAGAGATGCTGCCTCAAACGATATTCGAAGCAGATACCAGCGGAAACCTGACGTATGTCAACAGGCAGACTTTTCCGTCATTCGGCTTCACGGCGGAGGATTACAGGCGCGGCATAAACATTCTCGAAGCACTGATACCGGAAGACAGGGACCGCGCACGGGTAAATATCGGGCGGATACTGAAAGAAGGCAGGCACCGGGGTTCGCAATACACTGCCCAGAGAAGGAACGGAACGACGTTTCCGGTCATGATCTCCTCCGCACCAATCATCAAAGACGGAAAGACGATCGGACTGCGGGGATTCGTCATCGACATCAGTGAAATAAAAAAGGCGGAAATGGCGCTCAAAAGGGCGAACGAACGCCTCAACCTGATGAACAGCGTCACCCGCCATGATATTCTCAACCAGATTACGGTTCTGCAGGGTTTCCTTGCACTGGGTAAAGAGAAAACAGTCACCGCGGACATGCGTTCCCTGATCTCCAAACTGGAGATGGCGACCGAGACTATCCGGCGACAGATCGATTTCACCCGTGAGTACCAGGATATCGGCGCACAGTCGCCGCGATGGTTCTCCGTCGAAGAACTGGTCCGTACTGCCGGATCGATGCTCCCGATGGGCAGTGTTGCCCTGACGATCGACGTCGAAGGGATTGCAGTCTTTGCAGATCCTCTTGTCGAGAAGGTCTTTTACAACCTTCTGGAAAATGCTCTCCGGTACGGCGAGACGCTGACAACCATAACGGTCAGCGCCAGCCCGGATCAGAACGGCCTCATTATCATGGTCGCCGATGACGGCATTGGCATCCCTGCTTCTGAAAAGGAGCGCGTTTTTAGTCGCGGCTATGGTAAAAACACGGGATACGGACTTTTCCTTGCACGGGAAATCCTGTCAATCACGGGGCTGACAATCCGGGAGACCGGCACACCGCAATCAGGGGCATGCTTTTCCATACGGGTGCCGGCCGGAGAGTTCAGACGGAAAACCCCGTAACAGGAAATTGTCCGGATCCGCGACACCGCATCACACCTTCAGGAAGATGAGAAGAATCCGCCCGTCACCATCGGAAAGCCGAAGGATGCCGCCCTCTATCCGGAAGGTGCGGACGGAGGACAGCATTCCGAGATAGATACTCTCCTGCTCCATCACCCCTTCGGGCGAGATGCAGTACATCTCCGTTGCGTACACCGGACCGAGGCTGAGGTCCCCGGACAGGCCTTCGCCTCCCGCGGCATACTCCGTTCCGTAGTGGTTGCACCCGCCCGAACCCGCCATGCTTCCGTCTTCACCGAATTCCGCGGTGATCCGCGTACCGGCAAGCACGCGGATTTCGGTTCCCGTTGCATTCCTGAGCGACGCGAGCTCCCATGTCCCGTCCGACAGGCTCTCCGGCGCACCTTCCCCGGCCGCCTCTTCAATCCATGTTACAGTGATCGGGGCGCCCCACATCTGGATTGTAGCCAGATCCTCAGGCACGTACGTAAACCGCACACGCATGCCGTCCACCGCAAAAGCCGGATCAAGATTCAGCGGAAGATATTTCGTACCGTCAACCCCGATTATGCCGTAAAATCCACCCTCGATGTCCACATGGACCACCGTGCCCGTCACCACCTCTCCCGGCGCCGATGCACAGCCACACGCAAGCAGTGCGCCTACGAGCACAAGACATACATACAGAACATATCTTCCCGGTATCATGGAATCCAACCGTCCCACGGCAGGATAGGCAGCGCCCGGTAAAATACCTGTCTGAAACTGCGGCCTCCCTCGCACCAATCCGAAGACCGCACAATGCAGCCCTCCCGTCACTCAGGCACCTATCGCAATCTGGACGGCAGTCGGGTATGCCTGCATGATCGCGTGGACAATCGGCCTTGCAACCCAGAGCCGGCCCTTTTCCGGCGTCCGCATCCCTGAAATTTCACCGAGTTCCTGCAGCGCCGCCACGGCATACTCGTCGGCCGTGTATACGCTGTCCCGGACATCCGGGACGTAGATAAAGAGAATCGGCAGGCGCAGATGCCTGTGCAGGCGGATTGGGAGGCGTTGTGCAAGCATCCCGAGCATTGCCCTGTCGAAGAGATACTCCCCGCCCCCTTTCGTCGTCGCGTACGGCCGCTCCTCTTCCAGCAGCCGGGAGAGGGTCTTTCTGTCGGCGACAATCCCGTCGTTGATCTTCTTCGCCTCGCGGCTCATCCATCGCCGGAGCACGGATTCGTCATGGGGGCGCGGTGCGTGGGACATGACGTACCGGAATTGGGGGTACCCTGGTATATATGCTTCACCCGGGCTACAGTGCGGAGGGGGATTGACCCCCCGGATATTCCGGTAACGCCGTGACGGGAACGCCAATACCTTTATACAGGGGGGTTTCATCTCATACTCGTGGTGAAACCATTGAAACCTTCCCATATCGCGGCCATCATCCTGGTTGCAGCCCTTCTCTCCCTGACGACCATTGTCCGGCTCCTCGGAGACTGGTTCTGGTTTACTGCCGTCGGATACGAGAGTGTTTTTTTAACCGTGCTTATCACGTCGATCATAATCGGGCTTATCGCCTTTACCGTATTTTTCGGTTTCTCGTACGGAAACGCCGTTTTTGCGGCGCGTACCGCTGCACGGGGCCGGAGCATGCCCAAAACGCGGCTCACGGAAGTGGCCCTGATTGCCGGCATTGCGGGCTTTTTTGCGGCCCTTTCTGCCGCCGGATCGTGGGAAACAATCCTGAAATTCGTTCACCAGACGTCATTTTCCACACCCGACCCCATTTTCAGCCTTGATGTCGGATTTTACCTCTTTTCCCTCCCATTTTACTCCCTTCTTGTCAGCTTTTTCCTCGGACTGTTCATATTCGCGACACTGCTGTCGGCGCTGTCATTCCTGCTTCAGGCGATGAAAATCAGGATCCGCGAGGGCCGAACTCCCTATTTTGTCGTGGATGCGGCTGAAGAGTTCGACTGGATGGGATTTTTAAAGCAGTTCCTTCCCCACTTAAACATCCTGCTGTTCCTCATCTTCGCCGCGCTTGCCGAACGGCTATGGCTGGCGCGTTTTGATCTGCTCTTTTCACCCTCCGGAGCGGTATTCGGGGCGGGATATACGGATGTAAATGTGACACTTACTGTTCTTACGATCCTCACGTTCGTTGCCTTCGCCATCGGCATCGGGTTTCTGGTCAACGAGAAATTCAAACGCGTGGATATT
The DNA here is from genome assembly GCA_001412355.1 of Methanoculleus sp. SDB. Taxonomy (NCBI): domain Archaea; kingdom Methanobacteriati; phylum Methanobacteriota; class Methanomicrobia; order Methanomicrobiales; family Methanomicrobiaceae; genus Methanoculleus; species Methanoculleus sp. SDB. The sequence goes on along the minus strand of LKUD01000047.1, from coordinate 9,402 downwards.
ATCAAATATGGAATCCTCGCCTTCATGGGGATCGCCATCGCAGGCCTCATCGCCAGCGGTGTCATGCAGGCCCTCGTGGTCGAACCTGACGAATCGAATCTTGAAAGACCGTACCTCGACTACAATATCCGGAACACACTGGCGGCATACGGGCTTGATGAGGCCCGTGAACGAATTTTCCCCGTTAACTACTCCCTCACGGCAGATGATATCCGCGCCAACAACGCAACCGTCGGAAATATAAGGCTGTGGGACTGGAGACCTCTGAAAACGACATACGAACAGCTGCAGCTCTTCCGGACGTATTACACATTCAATGACGTCGATGTGGACCGCTATATGCTGGACGGCATGTACAAGGAGGTGCTGATATCGCCACGGGAGATGGACAGCAGAAACCTGCCTGTGCAGGCGCAGACGTGGGTTAACAGGCACCTTGTCTACACTCACGGCTACGGGGCGGTCATGAATCCCGTCGATATCGTATCGGCAGGCGGTCTCCCGAGCTTCTACCTCAAGGATATCCCCCCCACATCTGATTACATCCGGCTGGACGAGCCCCGTATCTATTTCGGTGAAAGCACAACGGACTACGCTGTAATCAGGACGAGCACTGACGAACTCGACTATCCCGCCGGGGAGCGGAATATCTATACCACCTACGAGGGGACGGGAGGAGTCGCCCTCTCCGACGTGATCCGTAAATTCGTCTATGCATCCCGTTTCGGATCGATCGAGCTTCTCGTCTCGGGCTCACTCGAACCGGACAGCCGTATTCTCCTGCACCGGAGCATAAAGGACAGGGTCCGAACCATCGCGCCCTTCATGTCGTACGATCCCGACCCCTACATTGTCATCGCCGACAACAGGCTCTTCTGGATACTCGACGCCTATGTCACCTCGGACAGATACCCCTATTCCGAACCGGTGCAGGTGCAGTCCATCAGTGCCCGGCCGCTGAATTATATCAGGAACAGTGTCAAGGTGGTCATCGATGCCTACAACGGGGATGTCACGTACTATGTCGTCGAACCCGGCGATCCTCTGACACGGACGTACCGGAAGATGTTCCCCGAACTCTTCAGGGACTTTGACGAGATGCCCGGGGAACTGCGGGAACACATCAGATATCCGCAGGGCATATTCGAGATCCAGGCCTTTCTCTACGCGACTTACCATATGAATGACCCGCGGGTTTTCTACAACAGGGAAGACCAATGGGTGTTTCCCGATGAGGTCTACCGCGGTTCCCGCCAGCCCATGGAGCCGTACTATATCATCATGAAGCTTCCCGGGGAGCAAACAGAGGAATTCATCCTGATGCTCCCGTTCACCCCCCGCGGCAAGGAGAACATGATCGGCTGGATGGCCGCACGCTCGGACCCCACCCACTACGGGGAGCTGATCGTATACCAGTTTTCCAAGCAGGAGCTGACGTACGGGCCCATGCAGATCGAAGCGAGGATTGATCAGGATACCGAGATTTCGCAGGACATAACGCTCTGGTCCCAGTCGGGATCGTCCGTTCTGCGGGGGAACACGCTCATTATCCCGATAGAGAATTCGATCATCTACGTGGAACCACTGTACCTCGAGGCGACCGAGAAGGGCACGCTGCCCCAGCTCCAGCGTGTAATTGTCGCATACAACGACCGCCTGACGATGCAGGAAACTCTCGCCGATGCCCTGGATGTCATTTTCGGGGAAGGAGCAGGCACCGGCACGGGTGAAGAAACCACTCCGCCGATCACGGCGGGCGATGCGGAAAAACTCGCGAAGATTGCCGAGCTCTATGACAGGGCGCAGCGGGCGCTCGCCGGAGGCGATCTCGGCCTGTACCAGCGGTATATCGACGAGATCGGATCAGTCGTGTCGGGATGACGCAACCCCGGGCCCCTTTTTTTCCCGCGTTCGGGGTAATCCTCCCTGCCTGCGGTGCAACCGGATACCCCGCATCCATCCATGCGACGTAGTTCCCTTCGAGCCGGTAGACATTCATAAATCCCGCGACCACCGGGTTCTGTGCCTCCGTGATTGCACGCTGTCGACATGGCAGCATACCAGATAAATCCCGTCTTCATCCGGCGTCGGGATGGCTGAGCTGCAAAATACCGGGGGTCTGTATGTCGGAGAGAGCCCCAAGGATTATTAAAATCAACGGTGATTGACTTCCTGTATCAGGCCGGAGAGATCCATGATGGTGAACCTGCGTATAGTAGCTTTCCTGGGCATTGCCATTTTCCTCTTTTTCCTCGTTTGTACCGGAACCGTGGGTGCGGAGTGCCCGAAGGGCTGCGAGTGCATGACGCCGGCGACAGCACAGAAAAATGGTTATACCCCCTGCGGCGGGCAGCAGATCCTCTGCGGGTATGATAAATTCCAGAATCCGATGTACTGCTACCAGATACCGGTTACGACCAAAACTTCCACACCGACGCCGACAACCGCACCGCCCACGACCGCCCCGACACAGGCTCCGCCGCCCACCCCACCAGTACCCGCCACGTGCCCGTCCGCCTGCACGTGCACGGGAACTGCAGAAGCACAGAACGCCGGACTGGACGCCTGTGGGGGCCAGCAGATCCTCTGCGGCTACGATCAGGTGCAGAATCCGATGTACTGCTGGCAGATTCCGGCGACGACCGTCCCGACCACATCGGCAACGCCGACGGCATCACCGACACCCACGACAGTCCCCCCGACAACCGTCACTCCGACGGCATCGCCGGTACCGGCCGCCACGACCATGCCGCCGGCAACCGCAACGCCGACACCGACGCCAGCCGCATACACATCCGCATTCCTCGACACCCGGACGATCCCGGAGAAACCCGCTCTCGGGGACCGTGTACGCTATATCGTCACCACGGCCGATGCAGGTGCCACGCGGGTTATCGAGATCTGGATGGACGGGCGCCGTATCACCACCTGCCATGACGCCGCCTGCGAATACGTCTCCCCGCCGGTTGCGTCCGATCCTTCTTTCGGCGCAGTCGCCGCCGACCGCTCCGGCGTCCTGTACGCCGAGGGGTCGGTGCCCCCCGAGGAATACGCCCGTCTCGCACCGGGAGACACGGATCGTGATGGTGTGGACGATCTGTGGGACACCTGCCCGGACGTACCCAATCCCGATCAGGCCGATACCGACGGCGACGGTGTCGGGAATGCCTGCGACGCCTGCTGTCCGGCCTGCGGCGACACCGATCTCCTCGAGCCCGAATACTGCTGTGCGGATCTCGATCCGCTGTACTATCCCTCCGCGGCATACACCTGCCGCGATTCTCTGACAGCGTATGACAGCGATACCGGGCGGATCCGCTACTACTGGGAGGACCTCTACGGCTCCGTTGCCGGAAACGGCTGCGGGTGCAGGGATACGGACGGCGGCGAGGAGACCTTCGTCTCCGGAAGCGTCTACATCGAGCGCCAGACTGAGGAGAGCTGCACTGATATCTGGAACGAGATGCGGGGGACATTCGTGCGCTCCTGCACGCCCGCCCGGACTACCTGCGGGGAGTATGCCGACCGGTGCGTGAACGCAACCCACATCGAGGAATTTTCCTGCGGACCCGACGGCCTCGTGAGCACCATCACCGCCTGCCCCTACGGCACATGCGAGCACGGTGCCTGCACCTGCCCGGATACGGACGGGGGGAACAATCCTTACGTGCAGGGAACAGTGGCAGGACAGACTGATTACTGCTGGAATGCGCTAAGCCTCGTGGAATACACCTGCGGGCTCGACTATGCGGGCCATTTTGCTGCGCACAGCAGCCTGATCACCTGCCCGTTCGGCTGCGATTCGGGGGCCTGCGTCTGCGAGGACTCGGACGGCGGGCTCAATTACGACAGAAGGGGGCGGATCGGCACGAACGAGGATTACTGCACCGACTCACGGACGCTTGTCGAATATTACCCGGACCGCTCGGGCGGCGGATGTGCGGCTGCGACCGTGACCCACACCTGCGACGGGCTCTGCAGTTACGGAGCATGCCAGGCAGCCACGTGCGACGACCGCATCCAGAATCATGGCGAAACCGACGTGGACTGTGGCGGGCCCTGCGACACCGCCTGCGACCTCTGCCATGCGGATGATCTCCCTGATGTCTTTGACTGGCGCGACTGGCTGGGCGTGAACTGGATCACGGAGGTGAAAAACCAGGGCAATTGCGGCTCATGCTACGCCTTCGCAACCCTTGCGGCAATGGAGGCGACCTACAATATCGAAAACGCCGCGGAGTTCCGGGCGGGAACGCTCGACTTCGGCCTCTATCCGCGCATCAACGCCCGTGGCCTTCCCGAGCTCGATCTCTCCGAGCAGGCGATCGTCTCCTGCTGGGGTGCCGCGGGAGCGGGCAGCGGCCACTGCTGCGGTGGATGGCCGGGGCCGTTCCTCTTCGACTACATCCAAAATGACGGCGTGCCCGATGAGACCTGCTTCCCGTACAGCGACGAAAGCACCTCATGCGGCGAGATCGAAACCCCCGGGTGCTTCCGCCGCTGCAGCGACTGGAGCTCGCGGGCATGGACGATCTCGCGGGAGCGGGACGTCGGCGACAGTGCGACGGACGGGATCGAGGAGGGGCGGGTGAAGCGGGCGCTGGTCTGCTACGGCCCGATCATCTCCTGCGAGTACAATGCAGGCGATCCCGGCGCCTCGCACTGCATCCTCATCATCGGCTGGGACGAGACCGCCCGTGAGTGGATTATCAAAAACAGCTGGGGTACCCTCTGGTCGCGCGGGAGTGAATCCGGCGGGTTCGGGTCGATCCCCTACGACCACCGCTGGACCTCCACTTCGTGGTGGGAAGTGAACGAAAAATGGAACGTCCGGGGGGTGAGGCCGGGATGACCCGGCGATCCCTGCACATGCTCCTCGCCCTGCTCCTTATCGCCGCACCGGCAGGAGCGCTTCGCGATCCCGCGATGGTGTACTGCACCGAACTCGGGTACGAGTATGTCCCGGTCATGACCGACACGGGGCAGGTCGACGCCTGCAGACTCCCCGACGGCCGCTATATCAGGACATGGGATTTCCTCGCGGGGATATCGGCTCCCGAGGCGGGCTACTGCGCACGGCAGGGCTATGAAACGAAAACCATCCATGACTGCGACCGGTGCTCGCCAGTCTATTCCTGCACCTGCGCCGTCTGCATTCTGCCGGACGGGTCCGAGGAGGAGGCAACCACTCTCATGGCACTCGATTTCAGGGAATTCAGCCCTGTTTCAGCCATATGCGGCGACGGAGTCTGCACCGTCGGCCCCGAGAACCACACCGCGTGCCCGGCCGACTGCCCCTCGGGCGGCGGGGACATCTGCTGCGACGGGGTGCAGGACGGCATCTGCGATCCCGACTGCCGCCCCGAGCAGGATCCCGACTGCCCGGTTGAGACGGAGGAGCCAGCAGGAGAGGCCACCCCCGGGTTTGCCGTGATCGGGGCGGCAGGAGCGCTCGCTTTTACCATCTGCATGAGAAAAAGGTAATTTTTTTTAGGAAATACGCGAGCGCTCCTGCGATTGAAAGGTATCACTACTTCCGCCAAGTTGTCTCCTCCGTATGCGATCCTGCACCAAGCACTTCTCCAAGCCCGGCAATCGCCCGTTCCGTCCTCGGGCATGTGAACTGATAACCGCCCGTATAACTCGCCATATCCCCTGCAAGTCTCCGCACATCCTCTATTGTGTCAAGATCATACCAGACCGGCAGCAGATATCCGGAGAGACCTTTTCCCCGTGTCCTTTCAAGCGTCATGCTCAATACCCGTGATGTGCTCCACGGCATGTCGGAAAACAGAGCAGGGAGGTGTTGACGGCTCCCAATGAGATAATACCCGCCGTCGTCACAAGGGCCCAGCACGACATCCCTAAAATCGAGCCGCCGGAGCGCCTTCGTGAGATACTCCGCGGGCAGGTGTGGGGTGTCGCTTCCCATGAGGATCACCTTCCCGTATCCCATAGAGAACAGTCTCTCTGCGATCCCGGAGAGTTTTCCACCCAGATCTCCATCACCCTGCGCAATGCACCGGACCCTCTCCGGTGCCATCCGGGAAAAGAAATCCCCTGCTGTCTCCGGGTCATATGCGACGAAACAATCAGCATCCCGGATTCCTGATACGTTTAAGACAGTATCACGGAGAAACGCACCATACAATTCTGCAGCTGCCAGCGGTGTGAGCGGCGGGCAGAGGCGTGTCTTGACGGTGCCCGGCACCGGTTGTTTTGCCATGATCACGATGGCATTTCGGGGACTGTTCAGATTTCTCTCCTCCGCCCGATCCAGAGACCCCGTCCCACTTTTCCGGCATCTGCGGCGTCTGCCCAGAGTGCGACTCCGCGAACGACCGCCTGATAGAGATCCGACCCGAACCGGTTCATGATCGGTACCCGGAGATCTCCTTCGAGCGCGTCTTTGTACGCCTGGCAATGGTCGGCAAAGTCCCTGCTTAAATCGTCTGCGACTGATACGAGAAACCCATTCTCCCGGAGGAGCCCCGCATACCCTTCAAGCGTTCCGAGCGAGGGAAAGATCATGAAGGAGACGAGATGCTCCCACTCGCTTTCGGACATAACTCCCGTCTGGATCCAGTCGGTAAAAGCAATCACACCTCCGGGTCTGATCACGCGTGCGGCCTCGGAAATCAGCCTCTCTTTATCAGTCACATAGCACCAGGCATCCTGCCCCCAGATAATATCGAATGTCGATGCCCGAAACGGTATATCAAGCGCATTTCCACATTTAAAGGCAACACGCCCCGACAGGCCTGCCAACTCCGTTCTTCTGGCCGCCTCCGCCACCATTTCCGGTGTTGCATCGAGGCCGGTAACCCGGCATCCATACGTCCGGGCGAGATGCCGTGCCGGACCCCCAAGCGCACTGCAGATATCAAGGACGTGGACATCTGCGGTCACACCGGCCCTCTGTGCGAGTTCATCTGTCGAATGTCCGCCCCCGACGTGGATTTCTTCTCCCATTACCATTTCCCAGATTTCGCCAACCGCTCCGGCGTATGCCCCGGTCACGTCAGCGATCGTGACATCCTGTCTTCTCTCAATCATGTGTATCACCACCTGTTTTGTAGGGGCAGTTCGGATCCTCCCCCATCATATCCCCGGACGTATAATATGCCGTCGCCCGGCACCCCCAGCAGACAGGCCTGTTCTGGCAGGTCGTGCATTTTTTGGGCATTTCTCCGTTCCGGAGCGGTGCAAACGTCAGCTCTCGCCGGTTTTTGTTGATGATCTCCCGAAACGGCATCTCGCCGATATTTCCAAAACTCTTTCTGATAACAGAACAGGGAGTCACATCCCCGTCAACCGTTACACAGACAATCCCGCTGCAGTAGAACTTGTTCACATCCATCGTGCTCATCGAGAGAGGCGATCCGGGATAATTCACCCGGTCCCGCACATCGCAGGCATGCCGGATCTCATCAGGTGTCGGGACCCATTCCGGGTGCTCCGCCCCGAGCCCGGCCATGCAAATCTGTGTCAGGCACGTCCGGATCCCTTTGGAAGCGAAGAATCGTATCGTTCTTTCGACATCTTCTCCTGCGAGCGGCCGGGTAAACGTGATGCAGTTAATGATCTCGTCCGGATTCTTGCCACACCTGAGGAGATGCTCCACCCCCTCGAGAATCGCACGGATCTTCCCCGCAGGATTTTCCGTGTGGAGGGCTCCATAGATCGTCTCATCGAGGGTGTCGAGATGAACGCTGATAAAACCACCATCAGAGGCTTTCACAACCTGTTCTGCAACCAGAGGATCGGATAGCGGCATGCCGCTCGTCCAGATGTTGTTTTTCAGGCCACGACCCTGTGCTGCCTCTATCAGTTCGTACCAGTCGCTTCTCATGAGGGGATCACCGCCCAGCCAGTCGATAGCACGCACATCCAGTGCCACCGCCTCGTCAAGAAGCCGGATTATACTCGCCTTTGGCAGTTCCGCAGAGGGTGCGTCGTCCGCTGCCGCGTAGCAGTACCGGCAGCCCTGCGGACAGGAAAGACACGACTCGATCTGGACCGAGTACACCTTTGATTCCTCAAAAAAACGGGTGACTTCCGACGAATCGGGGTGAAGGCACCCTCCGCTGACCACAGAATCGGGTTCAGCCATCTTACCGACGCCCCCCCCTGCCGATGTCAGTACAGGCCTGATTACTATACAGGAAATGTGTGAAATACAATATAGACATTCGTGATCATTCTCCGAAGATTCCAATAGATGCAAGCGGGAGGAGGAGCATCAGCACCGCCCCAGTAAAAGTCGGTCCGGGACACCCGGAATCTCCCGATGGTTTTCACGTATCGTTCCATGATGGCGAGGATGACGAGGATGACGAGCATTGCGTTGAAGATCGACGTCGAGGGTTCGTGTTCGACGGGGAGATAGAGAAGGAATGGATCAGCGGCGTACCAGCGGACGAAGAAGAAGATGAACGGCATATGGGCAATTCCTATGTATGCAAAAGTGAGGAGGTGAATCCTGAGCCAGGCATTCAGCCGTGGCGGTGGCTGGACGAGGTCCTTCCCCGTCAGCCGCTCAATGACAATGACAGCGAGCATTAACGCAAAAAATACACCGGCAATCCCGGTTGCCGTCTCGCCCGAAAAAAAGGCGAGTTCGGCCGGGACCATGAGAAAAGATGCGATGACGGCGATAATGCCAGAGGACACTGATCGTTTCCATGAAGCAAGCCCGACGATGATGAATATAAGCGCAAACGCGAAGTTATGAGCCCAGCGCACATCACCCTCGTAGAGAGGGAAGGCAGGGCCCAGCCAGAAGACCAGCCAGGCAACTCCGAGGATCAGCACGCCGAATCCTGCTGTCATTACCCGTTCGTAATCGATCCTCATAACCGCCAATTCTGCATGTCAACTAATAAATGTGACGAGCGCTTCCGCTATTCAGATGATATGTTGGAGAGCGCAATCCCGATGCCCCTGATCTCGATCATCACGCCGGTTCTGAATGAAGAGGCAGCCATCGGGCCGTTTCTTGACAATCTTGCCCACCTGCAGGGAGATTTCGAACTGATCGTCGCAGACGGCGGGAGTTCGGACGGGACGGTTGCGGCAATCGAGCAGTGCCGCCCGGAATTCCCGGCACCCCTGACACTCCTCACGGCTCCGACGGGCAGGGGTATCCAGATGAATGCCGGAGCGGCAGTCACCCGCGGGGATATCCTCCTTTTTTTGCATGTCGACTGCACGATACCGGATGATGCCCTGTTCGTCATAAAAAAGGCGTGCGAAACGGATGGCGTTGTGGGCGGTGCGTTTCGGCAGTCGTTTCCGGACCCCGACCTCTTCTTTGTCCTATCGAGCGGGATTGTTAATCTGCTCGCGAAATATACGGGAATTTTCTTCGGAGATTTCGGGATATTTATTAAAAAAGAGTTT
>LKUD01000046.1 GCA_001412355.1 Methanoculleus sp. SDB | reverse complement strand
GTATCGGCATTCATGAATGCCCTTGACATGGAAGGTGAGATCACTACCCTTGCAGTCATACCATTCGAGCTTCCGGAGGATGGAACCGCGTATATCCTTCGTACGGGTCTTGCTTCAGAATTAAGATACGAGGAGCTATCGGAAGTATACGGCCAGATAGCCGTCTTTGAGAAGGATATGCACTACGAATCCGGTATGAGACGATAATTATCTATTTTTTTATCGGGCATTTTTTACACATCATCCTCTATCAGACCCATCAGGACAGTGTACTGGATTATTTTCGCACCCTGGCAAGCTCCAAACCATATTCACCTATATGATAATCGCGCCACTCGATGACTACTGTATACTCGGTTATTGAACGTTGGATTTAGATCAGATAATTCCACTATTCCACGAAGCGACCAGATGGATCATGGAAATGAGGACAATCGGTGATTTTGACAGTGCGTGCGATAGTAAATTACTTGTTTGCCTGTTCACTGAAATAGCGATAATTTTATATATGCTTTTAATAAACTGAAAAATTAGTTAAAGCAGATTTTAACTAAAAAAAGTATCAGCTGATAGATACTGTAGGATAGGGGATTATGAGACACAAAAAAGTAGTTATTACTACTGTTTCCCTGTTATTGATCGTTTTCTGTTGTTTTTTTGCGTCGGCCGAGACATATGATTTCGGCGGGGCAACCGACAATGGAGTATACAGCGGAACTTTAGCAGTTGACAACAGCGGAAACGTGGCATTCACGGTTGCTGCTGCAACAGGACCAGCAGCCGATGTCCAGGTTACAGCACAATACTCCGACGACACCGGCAGGGCTGCTGCAGGCCAGGAGACACGAGCCGTCGGGGACAGTGCATTCATCGGCAGTGGTGCGGCGAGTTCCAATGGTGATACGGCAAGCACAGGTGCACATGCCATTGGGAATGCGGACATCAACACGCAACAGGCAGCGGTTGCCGGCCAGGGCGGTGTGCCGGGTTTTGCGACCGTTGACGGTGTCCTTGCCATCCAGGAAAGTACAATACTTGGAGAGGCCGCTGCTGCCGGAAGCCTGGGTGTATCTCATGCAGGGTACGAGGCGCATACCAATACCCGCATGACGGGCGAAGGAACGATCGACACATTCCAGGGTGCAGGTGCCGGCGACGTGAATTTGCTGGGCATTGGTGTTATCGGTGCCGTCGCAGGGCAAGACTCATTTATCGATAGTGAAAACGGCGGATCGGCAAGCAGCATGGCTACTGGTGGAGGGAATAGCGCGGAAACACAGTTGTCATTCCCCACAGACGGTATTGCCATTACAGGCCAGGTAGCAGCGGCTGGACAGGTCGAGGTTCCCGGTCTTGTAACCGGTTACGGCGCTGTCGCTGGGCAGGAATCTGCAATCGGCAGTGAAAACGGCGGTACTGCCTCTAGCAGTGCGTCGAATGGGAACGGCGACGAGGCTGAGACATGGGCCGAGTTCAATGGACCCGGCGGGATAGCTATGGCCCAGGGTGCAGCGGCAGGTCAGGTCGAGCTCTCAGCAGGGCTTGCCGATATGACGGTCGACGGCGCTGTCGCTGGGCAATCCGTATTTGATCTTGCTAGTGGAAATTCCGGTACTATTGGGAGCTATGCCACGAACAGTGACGGTGACACAGCAGGTACGAGAGCTCATTATGATGGGGCTGGAATCATCACTGGTAGCCAGGTTGCGGCGGCCGGAGACGTTGAAGGGACACTGTTTTCCACCCCCTTTGATGCCGGAGGGGCCCTTGCAACTCAGGAAATAGATGTCTTGGGTAACAACGGGGGGTATGCCTGGAGTGCTGCGATCACAGGAAATGGCTACGAAGCGTCTACCTATTCTGATTACTGGGGTACAGGTACTCTCAGTGCCATGCAGGGAGCCGCCGCCGCAGAGATCGAGGTTCCTGGCACGGTATCGGTTGATGGCGCCGCAGCAGGGCAGATTTCCATTATTGCAAGTACTTACGCAGGACATGCCTACTCCTTTGCAGGAACCGGCGGTGATTTCACAACAAGTGCTATAAGCGAGGCTTCGTATGGCATTGAAGGAGGATTGATGATCACCGAACAGGGAGCCGCGACAGGTCAGGTCGATGCCCCCGGTTTCGCCTCGGTTGACGGTGCTGTCGCCGGCCAATATGCCTCGATAGACCCAGGTGGCACAGGTTCAGGTGATGCCTATACCTTGGCACAAACAGGTGATCTGTATGATTTCGTTGAGGTCCAAACGAGGTCAGTTGGTGGCAACCCGATCGATGATGTTATTCAGGGTGCTGCGGCAGGCCGGATATCGGTGCCAGGTACATTCAATGCAGAAGGCGCTGCCGCAATCCAGAGATCTACCAACGCAATGGCTGCCACAGCGATACATGGAGCAACTATTGATCCTGATTTCGCAGCTGGTGGTGGTGGAGCAACGCAATACGCACTTGCCGGGAGAGTCACGAACGGAGGCACAATCGAAGGTGCTAACGCATGGCACTAATGTGGTGATCAGAATGAAAAGAAATTTTATTTATATTATCGGGCTCCTGGCCCTTGCCTTCCTGGCGACTGGCATGGTAAGTGCAGACCCTTCAATCCCTGCAGTACCTGAAACGCAGGGCGTCACCATCGCGACATCCGCACAGGTATCAGGCTGGTTCGACGAAGACCAGGAGGTTGCCTGGCAGATATCGAACAGCCCGCTCGGCTCGGCACTGAACTATCCAAACCCGTCAATCCTGGCCGGCCCCTATGTGATCTATGTACCGGGAAACATCTTCCTTGAAGAGGT
>LKUD01000045.1 GCA_001412355.1 Methanoculleus sp. SDB | reverse complement strand
AGAGTGGATACAGGGACTCTTCAATTTTACATCACTTTGTGTACGCTACCGTTCCAGCTTTCTGGAATTGAAGAATATGATAGAATTTTCTTTGACGGGACAATAAAAAGCAAACGAGCCTGTAGATCCCGAATGAGCAATTAACTCACCTTTCCCCCTGAAGAGTGTAATCAACCCCTGGAGGGGAATTTTCATATATCGCTACCAATAGCAAATGGGCCTCATCGAATGTTGTAACTGTGACAGATTGATAACTAATACAAATGGCCGTATTAACCAGCGTTCCACAAAAAAAGGCCTTAATAAATTCCATCAATTCACGGGCGGTAGTTATACATCCTCCACTTGCCCGGCTACTCATAATCATTTTCGGGCGATAGAGTACGTTATTTTGATAATAGCTGGTCGGCACAAAATCATTGTCGCATTCTGGGAGATTTGTATTTTTCAATGCTAATGGTTCAAATATGAAATCCCTCTATGCTTCAGCCAATGTGGAGTGTTACGCGGAGGCTGAATCTATGGCAGGCACGAGCGGCATCCCCTCACCCGCCGGCACCTGATGGTCAGGGGGGCTGATCACCGTGGTGCTTTTGTCCAGCACATCGCCGTCCGTGTTCCGCACCTCGACCTCGAGCGATACGCTGTCGTCCGGCGACCGGGGGACCTCGAAGACGATGGGTGCGGTTTCTGCGACATTTTCATAGACCACGCCGGTTCTCGCGTCGACGGTGGTGCCGTTTCGAAGGATTTCGTAGTCCACCACATAGGTGCCGGGCGTATCGGTGCGGGGCATGAGAGAAAAGACAATCCGGTCCTCGTAACCTTCGGTGATCTGGTGGAATTCAGGGCCGGGCGCAGACGGTTCGCACGGCGGTTCCGATGAAAGGTACCAGGCGCCGCACGCAACAGCAAGGGCGATCAGGGCGATCAGCAGGGAGATCAGGGGGAGCGACTTCGATGTCATAGCACATTCTCTTATGGAACAGACCGATTTGGCAGCTTTTACAGTTATCCTTCGCCGCTGACCTACAAAAATGTATGTCGTAAGATTTACGACACAATCGCAACCCTTAACCACCTGCAGGATCCCCATTCTGGGGATGGATCTGGGAGCACTCCGGGGTCTCTGTGCATCGCTCAGGCGGTGACTTCGAGCGCAAGATGCTGGAGAAGGCCGGGTTTATGGACACGGATAAAGAACAGGAAAAGCCACTCGAACCGGTGGAATGCCCCTGGTGCAGGAGAATCCGTCCCGATTCTCCCCCCACGGTCCGGATTTCATTCTTCCGGCGGTTCTTCCGGCACCTGTTCGAACATCTGTAGCATTTTCATGGCGATCTGGCGAAACTTGTCCGCTTTTACGAGGGCAATGCCGTGGTTTTCGTCACCGAGGACCATCAGCGTGTCGCCCGGCCTGATCTCGAAGAGTTCTCTGGCGTCTTTGGGAATGACGATCTGGCCGCGTTCGCCGACCTTGACCGTGCCGAAAATATGCTTTTTATCGTGGTTATGGTGGTTATGGAACATACGGGTATCTCCTTTTTGTCGATTCGTTTTCCTGCAATCTTCAATTTCTTTTTCGAGCATATACGGCCGAACATTCGCATCGCGCTGGCCGGCAGAGCAGGAATTCGGTCCGCTCCTCCTCGATTACCCAGTCCGGAGAGCTGAGGATGCTGTTGCGGGTCCTCTCCCGGGGCTGGTGGCCGTCATCGATGATCAGGACGGCATCCGGCGCTGCGATCCGCCGGAGTTCAGCAAGGAAAGCACCCTGGTCGTCGATCATGAAGAACATGTCAAGTGCATAGATGAGATCGGCCACTCCTTCCGGAAGGCCAGAATCGTACCCTTTCGCAAGCATGGGCGTGACATTCCCGAGCCCCTCCTTTTCGATGCGCTTTGCGACCGAGGCGATGGCAAGCTCGTGGATGTCCACCGCATAGACCCTTCCACGCTCCCCGACAAGTTCGGATGCCCCCCTGAGGTAGCTTCCCGGGCCGCAGCCATAATCGACGATGCACATTCCCTCGCGGATCCCCATGGTGTCGAGAATCCGCTCTGGAGGCCTGATGCGGTCCCTGAGCCAGAACATGGTCGTCATCATCCGGAAACAGATGCCCGGCATCTTCACGCCGGTCCTGGCTGTGATGGTGGTGCACGTGCCCCTCGGGTGCGGATCAGAAAACATGATTAATCATCCTTTTCATACTATTCATATTTGTATGTTTAGTATGAAAAAGTTTCTGTGGCACCGGGGCGTTGAACACTTCCCCCCCCCCCAAAATTGTTAAGGCTGCACATGGCAACTTCAAAACCCGGGCAAGGTTTGCTGCAAGTGAATTCACGACAGTTTTATCCCTTTCACTTCGATGTCTGAATTAAGGCGCGCATACGAAATCTCGCCAAATTACGCTTTTTTGGACGGATTCGAACAGCCCTTTTTGGAGCCTCCCCGGGGGTATTTATACGAGCTGACTCACCGGACCGGGCACACCTCCCGCCTTGATCGCCCGGAGATCGCCGGGCCGATCCGGTTCGGGCACTTCAGTAAAGAAATCTCTGATTTTCTGATGCCAGCGCAAGAGCCGGGAGAAACCGACCGCCGAGATGGGCAGCAGCACATCGAGAACGGCTCGCCGGCTGCGTACCGGTATCAGAGGTGATAGGATGTCGGGATACGCTGGCAGAATGTATAGCCGAATGCGTAGGCTTCCGAATACTGTGAAATCTACATATATTCTATTGTCGAGATGGATGTGAAGATTTTCATTCAAGAGATCCGAAAAGCTTCCGGGAGGATCCGGTGTGATGACCGGAAGAGAAGGGGGCAAAAAGGTGGGAAAAATGATAATCGCGGAATTTAGCATAATCCCTATTGGGACAAAAACCACTGCGGTCGGAAAATACGTAAAAGCTGCGGTAAAGGAATTGGAAAAACAAGGCAGTATCAGGGCTAAACCCGAAGCCATGGGGACTGTAATCGAAGCTAAAAATCTGGGGGATTTATTTAAAGCAGTTGAAAAAGCGCATAATTCTATTTTCGACTTAGGCTTGAAGAGGGTCGTTACAGAGATAAAGATAGATGATAGAAGGGATAAGGAAGCCACTATCGAGTCTAAGACTAAGGCATTGAAATGAAAACCCTCCATACCTTAGAGTTTGTATCCGGTGCCCGTTCTTATATATTCAATCCCACCAATCTAGCACAGGGAGGAGCCTTTCTCGATGCTGATTACAATGAGGTTCTTCTCATCTACCGATATCTTCTCTGTTTTTTATTGCCTAACCGGTGTAGCAGTTCCCTCAAAGCCGAGGGCACCCAAATAAATTAAAATTATAGACAAATTTAAATATTTTAAGCCATATTAAATTCCAGAAGGGAAAAAACGACGACTTTATGCTATCGCGGTTCAGTTGCACGTTTCCTGAGCATTAAGGCTTACATAGGAATTAAGTGCGTAAATGGTACCTTTCTGGCAACTCTCTCTCGGCTCCCTGAAATTCCAAGGAGGATGATATGATTCGTAAAATTGTCATCAGTACGGTATTATTCATATTAATGTGTGTTTCTCTGGTGTCCGCGGGCACATTCACCGTAACGCAGGGAAGCACTATCTGGACAGTAACGCCCGTACAGGGAAGCGATACGATTGCAGATTTCTATGATTACTCGAGTGCCAGTTCACACACGGGATTTGAGGAAATCCACGTGAGCAAGATCTATCTCTATCAGGACACCACCAACAACAAACTTGGCCTCATTATGCATCACAATATCGATGGAAGCGGTGGTAATGGTGCATGTGAGTTTGATTTACAGAATATACCCGCCGGATCGGCAGTAATCGTGAGCGATGACCCCGGTGAGTTTGCATTATCGCAGAGTCCCGAAGGGGATTGGGCATGGACTGATAATACGGATGGCGGTGCCTTTGAGCTGCCCCTGACTATGGCATGGATTCTGACCGTTGATCCCACATTCCAGAGTGGAATCTGCGGGTGGAAATACGTGAACGAAGACGGGACTGAAATTGTATTGGGTATGGCGTGTCCGATCGAGATTTCTTATACTCCCGGTTCACCGATCCCCGAATTCCCCTCCGTATTCATCCCCTCGATTGCAATTATTGGTTTCTTCCTTGTCGTACTGCTTTTGCATACAAGGCAAAAATAAACCATTTTTATTGGAGTGTGAGTTCACGCCCGCCACGATGCTATGATCATGACGAACCGATACTCCTTTGCCGTCGCGAATGCGGATACACTCGGAATGCATTCGGTTGTACCCGTCCGCGATTGCGTACTGTTGCTATCCCACATAGCACCCTGGTGCCCTTGGCCTAAAAATATTCTCATCAGTCCGAAAGTCCGCCGAGATCTTCGTATTCGAGACCTTCGAGCTTTTCTTTCAGCTTGTCGAGATCGGCCTGCGTGACATTACCGGTATCTTTACCGGCGGACAGTGGCGGCGTGGGTGTCACACCGGCATCATCCCCCGCATCCGCTGCCGGCTGGTGTTTTGCACACCCGGCGACCAGCAGGGCGAAGACGAGAATACCGATAATCAGGATGTATTTTTTCATGTGCGCCCTCCCGCAACAATAAGGCCGTATGCCTGATTGAGGTATCCCTGTGCACTCAGCATGTTTCCACGGGCGATTTTCAAGTAGTTATTCCCGTTGGAAAACGAAATCAGGGGAGTCCCGCCGGCCTTTACCGAGAGGTATTCCCTTTCCGCATCGGCAATATTTTCCCGAGCGTTCAGGAGTTTTACATCTGCCTGGTCAAGCTTAGCAAGGATTTCCCCGTTTTCGGGCATGGTTTCGGCAGCTTCGCGAAGATCCGCCTCATACGCTTCAATCGTATCCGCATACGTGCCGGCAGTGTACACCCATACGAGGCCTGAGTCCCGTGCAACGTCTGTCAGCAGTTCGAGATACTTGCCGACCATTTTCAAAAAAGTAAGGCCTAAATCAAGCCGTGTCTCGACGGCATCGACATCCTCGCGAAGGTCATCTATCTTTCCCAGATTCTCGTCGACATCATCCGAGACCGATGTTTTGAGATCATCCGGTATATCGGGATTTTCTTCGACCTCAAGCTGCTTCCAGATGAGCCATGCTTCCGCCTCGTCAAGCGCAGCGTAAAGGGCCTCTTTTCCTGTATCGATAACGAGCTGATTGTTTTCGGGTGTCTGATCTGCGGCCCAGTCGACCTTTGCCTGCCGGTGTGCCTCCTGCATGTCCCTGCTCTGGCTTTTTGCAGTGCGCCATGCCTGCTTCGCCTCGCCTGCCGTAAGGGCACTTGCGGAAAGAGGCTGAAGGACAATCAGAAGGCACAGAAGTACGATCAGGAGTGATAATGGTCTGCTCTTCATGGCTTTTGCTCCATGGGTACCCGGTGGATACCGATTGTTTCATCTCCGGCATTATGATAGTTGGGATTCAATCCGCCGGTAAGATTCCCCTGAATTTGCGGGGTTTTCGACGGGGAAATGGTGAACGGGATGTTCCGGAACCATTATTTCAAGATGCCGCCTGCCTACTCCCGGGGTCTGCACCGAAGCTTTATGAGGGCGCAATCACCATGTCCGGAGTGAAGCGCTATGGAAGAAATCACCATTATCGATCTGCCGGAACAGACGGTTCTCGGAATCCGGAAAACCGGCCATTACCGGCTAATTTCAGAACTGATCTCCGAACTGGCCGTTTACGCAATGGAAAATAACATCCCCATCATCGGCCCGCCGGTCTTTGTCATGCACGAAAACAGCCCGGATGAGGCGATGAAGGCGGACGAGGAAGGAACCGCCGACGTGGAGGTGGCATTTCCGGTGCTCCCCGGGACACGGCCCGGGCCGGGAATGAACGTGTATACGCTCCCCGGGGGCAGGATGGCCCGGACATTCCATAAAGGCCCGTACGAAGACTGCGAACCTGCCTACATGGAGCTCTTCGCATGGCTTCAGGAGCACGGCCTGACGATAACGGGGCCGATGCGGGAGATGTACCTCAACGATCCCCGTGAAGTGCCTCCCGAAGAGATCCTGACCGAAATTCTTGCCCCGGTTGGATAACTCTTCTCGCGGGCAGCCTGATCTGGGAGGATCGGTCTGGAGAAATTATCCCGTGCGGCATCGATATGAATTCCCCGGCCGGAAGAGGGGAAGACGCTCAGACAGCCGCACGCAGCCCTGCCGGTTCGGAAGGAACCGACCCGCCACGCCGTTATGGCTATATGCCTCCCCGTACCTTATGCTTCATCATGGGGTTGTTCGACGGTGCCGCGGTGAGGAAAAAAGAGGCGCAGGATATGTACAGGCGCGGGTTCATGCTCACTGCACGCGGCATGTTCGCACAGGCGATATTTTATCTTGACCGGGCGCTTGAGGTCGATCCTGCGATGGTGCCCGCATGGCACCAGAAAGGTCTTGCCCTCGGCGGACTCCAGCATTTCGGGTCTGCCATCCGGTGCTTTGATGCGGCACTGGCCCTTGATCGTGAATTCACACCCTCATGGCTCTTCAAGGGAGCCATGCTGAATGAAGCGAAGCAGTACGGCGAGGCAATCGCGTGCTTCGACAGAGTGATCGATCCCGGTCCGCTGTTTGCGACGCGGTATCCGGATTACAACATCAGGAAGCACATTGTTTCCCGTTATATCGAGGCGCTCTGTTTGAAGGCAGGCGCGCTTGCCGGTCTGGGAAGGTACGACGAGGCGGAGGAGCAGGTGCGAAGGGCCGCCGTGCAGGATCCCGACAATCCCCAGCCGGCCGGTGTCGGAAAAATGATACGTGATATGAGATCACGGGATTTAGGCAGAATAAAACCTGAGTGACCGTACAACGTCATCAAACACAGGTGCGTACCTGTCGTAGAGCTCGGGATGTGCGGCGCAGGTGATGAGATATTCTCTACCCTCGCGGATAAACGCGACTTTTCTTATTTTCATAAGGAACGCAGTGTAGACCGTTTCGACACCTGTAACACCTTCAATCTCCCTTCCGGCGAGGGACAGAAGCGTCCCGCCCATGTTTTCAACATGTCGGGCAGCCTGTTTTTCGAGCTGCCGAACCGTTGCCGCCTCGCCGTGCTCATGCGGCCCGGCAACGATCCCGATGTGCGTCCCGTCATAATTATGGATGTCGAAAAGCACATCGAAACCTTCAGGCCTTCCCGCGAACTCGGTGTGATCCGCGAATCCCGCCGGAATCCTGATGGTAAATCCGTATTTTTCGCTGGTATACGGCATATATTCGACCGGAAATACTGCCATAATGTCATCGGGGATGCCGCCCTCTGCCTGTTTTTTCAGCGACTCATCGGTTATCAGGGTGATGGAGTGTGCAATGACTTTTTTGAATTCCTCGTGTGCATTCTCACTCCAGAGATTCAGGAAATTCTCGACGAGAACGCCGAATTCGGGATCACAGTTGAATGCCCGGGCAAAATAATCAAACGCCTGATCCCTGTCATCCCGATACATATAGTGGATGACGCCGAGATTGAAGAGCGGAACAGGCCTTTCCGGGCTGATTTCCAGGCTTTTTGCGAAGTACCGTTCGGCATCGTCCAGTTTTACGGAGATATCCGTATCATCGGAAGAAATCATGTCCATCGTCACTTTCCCGAGATTGGTGTATGCCTTCCAGCACTCCGGATCGATCACGGCTGCTTGCGTGTATTCCTCGTATGCCTCTGCAAATTTTCGGTCATTGTGAAAGAGAAGGCCCTTCCGGTAGTGTCTTCGCGCCTCCCTTTTCCGGAGGGGATCAGAAAGATGCACCATGCTTCTCAGGGACATGCATGGGGATGGTATAAATCTATTCCGACGCCATCCCGGAATAACCCGGCATTCGGTTAAAATCCGCCAGCCGGCGGTTGCGCCCGCGGCATCGGGAAACGGTCCGACTTCACCGGTTGGGGGGTTGTACACGCCGGGATAAAAAAGAGTTCAGAGCATTTCGTGGCTGTTTTTGTCGCCACGCCCGATCCCCTTATAGACAAATCCGTGTGCGATAAATCCGTCGGGGTCGATGATGTTCCGCCCGTCGACAATGACGGGATGGTCCTGCCTGCAGAGCTCTTTTATGCGGCGGGCGTCGAGGTGCTGGTAGGCATCGTGGCCTGTCATGATGACGATCGCGTCAGCCCCCTTCAGGACGGAGATGAGATCCTGCGAAATCGGGACACCCGGGTATGCGGTGACGTACGGGTCGTGTACTTTCACGGATGAACCTGCCGAAACCGCCTGCTCCCGGAAGACCTCCGAGGGAGTGTTCCGGGCGTCGTCGGAGTTGCTGATAAACGCCCATCCGAGGAGTGCAATCTTCGCCTCCGCCATGGATGTACCCACGCGCCTGAGGCCGTCGTGGGTGAGGGTGACCATGTGGCGCGGCATGAAGTCGTTGATATGCCGGGCAAGTACGTAGAGCGACTCCTTCCCTTTGGGGAAATCGAGGGGGCTGTCCGAGAGTTTTACGCCGCGCTCGAGATGGTAGGTGTCCTTCGTGAGGCAGTGGCCCCCGACGCCCGCCCCCGGCCAGAGAACCGCCCGTGTTATGCCCTCCCCTTTCAGGGAGTCGACACCGCGGCGGACGTCATAGACGTTGATTCCCATTGCCTCGCAATACAGGGCGAGCTGGTTGATCGCGGCAATCTGAAGATCCCGGAACGTGTTCTCGGTCGTCTTCGTCACCTCGGCAGCCGTCGCGCTCATGGGAATCAGGGTCCCTTTCGTGAGCACGGGATCGTAGAGCTCCATCGCCCGCGCTGTACTCGCATCGTCAATCCCGCCCACAATACGGTCGTGCTCCCGTATGTTTTTCAGGAGCCTGCCGACCATCACCCGCTCGGGGGCGTGGGCGAGCGCGAAATCCTCGCCCGCCGTCATTCCCGACTCCTCCTCAAGAATCGTCCGGGCCATGCCGGTCGTCGTGCCCGGTGTCACCGTCGATTCGAGGACGACGAGTGCCCCTTCGGTAATATAACGTCCTGCCTGCCGCAGGCCCTCCGAGAGAGCCCCGAAGTCGGGCAGCAGATCCTCCGGCCGTGCAAAAGGCGTCTGGATCGCGAGCGTGACCGCGTCGCACCCGGCTATCTTTTCGAAATCCGCAGTACAGCGGAATTTATCCGCTGCAACAACCCGGCGGATCAGATCGTCGAGCCCCGGCTCCTCGCCTTTCAGGGGGCACTGCCCCCGGTTGAGCATCTCAATCTTGTATCCCGACGACGGAGAGTCGCGCTGAAATCCCCAGACCTTCGTAAAAGCATGCGATTCGGCGAACAGCGCGGCTGCGGGTATTCCCACGTATCCCATCCCGATGACGCCGACGGTCTCGATCGGCCCCCTTGAATCAAGCAGCTTCTGCAGTTTCTTGCTCATATCCCGCACTGTCCTGCGATCTCTTCGCAAATTTCCATATTCCGTATTCCCTGCCCGGGCGTGATGGGGAAGGATTTTCCCGCCCTGACGCACTCGACAAAGGTGCCGAGTTCCCGCTTGAGCGGTTCGAGTTTATTCACAAGCACTTTTTCGATAATATTTTCCTGCACGTACCGCTCGTCGACCAAGCTGTAGCTCTCGGGTTTCCGGTAGACGTATACCTCCTGCGTCATGAAATCGCCCTCGATAGTACGGTCCTCCTCCTCGATATAGATCATCCGGATCTTTTTGGACGACTTCCGGCTGGCGGAGAGATACACCGGAGTGCCGTCGAAGCGGAAAAGCGCCCCGCAGACCTCCGAGGTCCCGGCACAGGAGAGGGTGTAGGGCGACGAGAAGAGCCGGTTGACCACTATATCGATGTCGTGGATCATGAGATCTTCAACGACCGAGCTCCCCGTTACCCGGGCGGAAGCGGGATTATGGCGCTTCATCTCCACGTAGAGGGGATCCTTCACAATACGGGCGATCTCGTCAATGATGGGATTGAAGCGCTCGATATGGCCCACGCCCACGGTAAGACCGGGGGGGATGAGTGCCGCAAGCTTATGTGCATCGGCCACTGTACCGCAGATCGGTTTTTCGATGAGCATGTGCACTCCCTTTTTCACTGCCTGTTCTGCGGCGATATAGAAATTTTTCGTCAGTTCCGCCCTGTGTAGCCGGTTTTTCCCGTTTCTGATCACTTCTTCGGCGACGCCGTAGTGGTATTGCGTGGGCACACAGATGGAAAGCGCATCGACCATTCCAACGAGTTCCGTAATGGAACTCGCGAGTACCGCATCGTGGGCGAATGCAAGTTCTTCGGCTGCAGCCACGTTCTGATCATAGATCACCACGTTCTTGACGCCTTTCAGTTCCGTATACACCCGCAGGTGGTTCCTGCCCATGGCTCCGACACCGATAACACCTATTTCCATTATTCCCGCACCTCGTTGATCTTTTCACATATAAATCGGCAGTCATCCTGCGTGACAAGGGGGTGGACCGGGAGGCTCAGCACGCTCTCCGCGCAGTCGGCGGAAACAGGGCAGGGAGGATGTTCCGTGCCGCGGTAGAGCGGTTGCATATGCACCGGCATCGGGTAGTGCACTGCGCATCCGATCCCGTTTTCGAGAAGGTAGTGCATGAATGCCTCGCGGCTCAGGGGAAAGGACTCGGTGAGCCGGATCACATACTGGTGGTAGACATGCGATGCCTCCGTCCGGCATGACGGTGTGGCAAGGCCCGGGACGTCGAGATGCGCAGAAAGGAACGCAGCGTTCTCCTGCCGCCGCCGGTTCATCTCCCCGAGGCGGGAAAGCTGCACCCTGCCGATTGCTCCGCCGATGTTTGTCATACGGTAGTTGTATCCGAGTCTGGCATGCAGATATTTGTCGCTCTGCCCGTGGTTGATGAACTGCCGAATACTGGCGGCAAGCGCTGCGTCGTCTGTTGTCACAAGCCCCCCTTCACCGGTTGTCATATTCTTCGTCGGGTAAAAGGAAAAACATCCCGCATCCCCGAACGTCCCGACCCGTTTCCCGTGCCAGGTGGCACCGTGCGCCTGGGCACAGTCCTCGATGAGGTACAGGCCGGCATCCCTGCAAATATCTCCGATGGAGTTCAGGTCGAACGGATGACCGAAGAGGTGTACGCCGATCACAGCGCGTGTATCGGGTGTGACAGCCGCGGTGACCGCATCGGGATCGATAGTGAAGGTCGCCGGCTCGATATCGACTGCAATGGGTCGTGCGCCGGTCATGCTGACGGAGGTTGCGGTCGCGATAAAAGTGAAGGACGGCACGATCACGTCATCACCGGGTCCGATGCCGAGCGATGCAAGGGCGGCGTGGAGGGCGGCCGTCCCCGAGTTGACCGCAATACCGTGTTCCGCGCCGCAGTACTGCGCAAATTCCCGCTCAAATGCGGTGACCGCTTCCCCCTGTGCGAGCATGCCGGTGCGCATGACCGCCGCCACGGCCTCGATCTCCTCTTCGCCGACGAGAGGGCGGGCAACGGGGATCATGGCCGCGCTCCTGCAGGAAGCGGCCGGAACCGTGCCGGGGCTCCTATGGCGAGTGTTGCAGGAGGGACGTCTTTAGTGACGACGGCCCCCGCGGCAACGAGCGATCCCTCCCCGACTGTTATACCCGGGAGCAGGGTGGCGTTGGCGCCGATGGACGCCTGCGATCGGATCACCGGCCCGGCAAGGCTGCCTGCCCCGTGCGGGGGGTACCGGTCATTGGTGAGGACGGCGTTGGGGCCGATAAAGACGTCATCGCCGATGACGGTATCGGTGGGGATATACACGAGGCTCTGGATACTGACCCGGCTGCCGATGGTGGTCGCACCCTCGATGATGGTTGACGACCCGACGGCGACGCGGTCGCCGATGGTGGTGTTCTCCCTGATCAGCACCCGGTGGCCGGTCTGGAAGTCGTCGCCGATGACAACGTCGCAGTAGATGATGGTGCCCGAGCGTATGATCGCGCGGTCGCCGATGGTCGCGCCTGTGTATCCCTCCTGCCCGAAACGGGCACGGGACGGGAAGCCGAGCGTCACGTCGTCGAAGACGACGGATCCCTCGCCGATATGATTCCTGCCGTATTCAATCATGCAATCGCTCTCGCCGGCCGCCGTTCCGGATCCGCAGGGGGCGCGAATCCCCGGTACCGTATTAGTATGTCTCCGTTTCCAGCACAATAAGGTTTGGTGCCCGGCAGGCGTGAATCCGGGCGGAAAAACACCCGGTGGAGGGGAGCAGCGAAAACCGATTATCAATCCAGGTATCTTTATTAAATGACGCCAATGATAATCAGTAAAAGGAATCTTTATATCTGGTTGCACTCAAACAATGTATAAGTGACTGACCAGGGATGGCTCCACCTCCTGGCGCGGCGCAGTTGTTCCGCCGTGCGGGGCCTCTCCGATGCCCCCGAAATCCTTATCGCCGGGTGAAGGCGCCGGTTTTTTCCATCTCTGTCCGTTCAGTGCTTCAGACCACGGGAATCCCCTGATTCCAGAGACCACCAGTGAAAACAATGAGGTTATTTCGATGATATTTTTCATACCGGCGATTGCCGGGGTGCCCGGGCGAATAGCGGGCGCCCTGCATTTCATACGTGCTATAGCAGCAGTGTACATCCGGACAGAGCCGACTATGCGTTTTTGGCTCCACAGCCTCGGGGGGAGCGCCCCCGTACCGGTGCCCGTCGAGGCGGCGCCTGCGGATTGGGGCGGCTCTCTATGAACAGCCGACACGTCCTGCTCTGCGCCGTGCTGCTCCTCTGGGCATGCATCCTGCCTGCCGCCGCCCATACCGTTATCGAGGCCCCCTCGGGCGATGTCGCCGCAGGCTCGAGCGCAACCTTCCTGCTCGGC